>NZ_JBSXOK010000074.1:7500-118610 GCF_056859415.1 Zunongwangia sp. L-65 | reverse complement strand
GTTTTCTTTGATCTGCCAATCTGTACCTTTAAAGCTGCGCTGGTGTTCTATTTTTGCATAATACTTAATATCTTCAATACGAATAGGTCGTCCATTGATTTCACGGTTAAAGGATGCCACATAATCCTTCATCAGTTCCCGCGTATATTTTTTTAAATCTTCGCTGCTATTCTGCAATCGATTCAATTCATATTTGGAAGGGCTAACCGTAATCGAATAGAATTTGGGTTCGTTCTTTTTGAGTTTAGCAGTGTTGCCATCAATTTCTTTTACGACTTCTTCAGCGGAAATCTTATCATCATATTGATTGAAAAAATCTTCCATTTCAGAAGGCTCTAAGCCTTCGTTTTCTTTTTCCAGGTAACCCACAAAATCGCCTGAACTTTGTGAATAATTGCCTCCCAGTTTTTGAGGTGTAATCGTGATGTACATAGCTCAAAAATTTAGTGTTCGTTATGATGATTTTGCTTTTCCTGAAACCTTACTTTAGGTTGTTCTTTGGCATATTTCTTTTCCACAATCAAGGGTTTCTTTTTGGGTTCTTCTATTTCAAACAGCGATTGAATCATTGCCGCAGTCGGTTTGGTTTGTGTCTTTTCCACATCCCGCATTATGGCGATAACGGCATTAATCCTTTTTAAAAGTTTCGCTTCTATGGTCCTCCCGGTAGGACCTAGCTTTTCTTTTGGGGAGATCTCGTTATAGAAGAAAAAGTCAAGCATTGTTTCCAATGCCTCGGTGTGTGATTTGAAGTGTTTTCTTGAAAATTCCTGGAAACGTTTTGCCGTTTCTTTTTTAAACCTGATACCGATAAATGAGTCCATAATTCGCCGATTTGTCGCAAATTATTCCCTAAAAATGGGCGCTTACAAGGCATTTGTCGCAAATTGTAAGAAGTGTAGAATTTCATATTTTTTCAAATTATTGAATATCAGTTATTTGAAAATAAAAAGGAGTACTAAACATCGCATCGCGTGTTATCCTCTTGCTACTCCTTTTCGTCCCGCAGCGCGGGACAAAAATTCCGTACAATTTGGCCTATTGCCTGTCTTGATAGACAGTCAAAAGCCCCTTGCCATTTTTCAGGAAAAAATTTCCGTTGTTAATTATTTGATTGCAGGTTTATCGGCGAAAGTCAAAAATGGATACGCCTGCGTAAATTTGAATGCTGAAAGTCAGCGAAATAAATATAAGGATTTTTTTAGTACCAGGTTGTAATAAACAAATATTTCCTATTCAACAGGGTGAGCAAATTCAGGAATTTTTTTATCTTTATTGAATAGGTTTCAATGACCTAAAAAGAAAGGGGAAATTCAGGTAACAGCGAATTTTCCCTTTTTGTTTTCAAGGAATTGGTTTATATAAAAAACTGCCGAATACATTTTAGAATAAAATACTTGGGAGCTTCTTGAATGATTAACCTATTCAGATATTAAAAATATAGGTATAGGAATATAAGTTTTTTAAGCCTTCCTCCTCGATTATTTTCTTAAAATCGGATTGGTGTTCCCTTGCATACCTTTGGATCGATTTCCCGTATTTTTGGGGTTACTTCTTCCCGGGAAATTTTGATTAGCCGTTTTTGGGGTTTTTTGTTCAAATCGTTAAAATTCAGATAAACCATGACTTTCGGGTTTTAAAGCATGCCATTATCGGCAAAACTATAGTAATCTCCACCGGGCGTTAAAATCAAATGATCCAACACTTTGATATCAAATAACCCAGCGGCATTTTTAATTTTACGGGTAAGGTCTTTGTCGGGGTTACTTGGTAGTAGCGTTCCCGAGGGGTGATTATGGCAAAGGATAACCGCTGTACTAAGGCTCTTTAGGATAACTCCGAAAATAAGGCGCAGATCCACAAGGGTATAGGTAATCCCGCCTCTGGACACTTCAAAAATCCCTTTTACACGGTTATTGTTGTTGAGCAGAAGGAGTTTAAAACTCTCGCTCACTTCTATTTCATCTTTATCCCAATTGGAATAAAGGACATCGGCAGCGGTAGCGGAAGATTTTATTTTTGGTGCTTCACTAAGTTTTACCCTGCTGCGATAGGCTATTTTTATTTCACTAACTTTGGTTTTCATAATTATTGATTTTCTTAGATTAATAATTAAAAGAGGGCGCAACTTTGGAGATAGGCGCCCTCTTAGTTTTAAAAATTACTGGTCTGCGTTTTCCTTGTTTCCAAGGAATAGGATTTCATTCACCAAAATTTCGGTAACATATCGTTTCTCCCCGCTTTGGGTTTCATAGGACCTGGAAGTTAGTTTGCCACGGATGGCCACTTCTTTACCTTTATCAACATATTTCTCGATAAGCTCCGCCTGTTTTCCCCATGTCACAACATTGTGCCATTGCGTATCCTGTACTTTTTCTCCTTTTGAATTTTTATAGAATTCATTGGTTGCAATTGAAAAGCTGGCTACTTTTTTACCACTTTCAAGATTTCTGATTTCCGGGGTTTGTCCCACATTTCCGATTAACTGAACTTTGTTTCTAAGCGTACTCATAATTAAAAGATTTAAAAATTAATAATTGATTTACTTATTATATCCGGGGCGTTTTCCTGTTTTTGATTTTTTTTACTTCGCTTCCGGGTATGTTGTTTTGAAATGATTTCATGAGATTTTTATTTGATTTACTTCCTATAGAGTATCCTATGATAAATCCAAATTTCCTTTCATAATTTTCTTCTATAGTTCTGCTTTTTATCCACAAAGCCTTTTTGATCGACATACTTTTTATATCCAGAGCATTTTCCTTTTTTTGATTCTTTTGTGCCGTTGCGATATTTTGTGGTGGATTTGATTTCATCTTTTTTTGTTTTCGACTTACTTCCCATAGAGCCTTTACATTACCTTTTTTTGATGCAAATAATTTTACAATATCCAGACCTGCATAGGGCGTATAAAAAGCGAAGCGGCTTTATGCCGCCCGCAGGAATGGATGTTGTTATTTCGCCACCAAAAAAAGTTAATGTGCTATGTGGACGGCCAGGAAGTCGAAGGCCTGAAGATGAAGAGAAGCTACCTTCAACGCTAAGGCATAAAATGAGGTATGAAGGAATTCTATGCAGAATTTGGAAAATAAGTTTCTAACCGCTAAAAATGTTCACTTGGATTGAACCTTCTTGCAGTACATATGAAGAATAACTGGAGCGGTGAATTAGGAAAAGTAGCCCATTGTATTCACATAAGGTGTCCCTCGCGCAATCACCGCAAATGCCCGGGCCACCAACTTATTTCTTATTATATTGATTGTACTCATTTTGCTCTTACCCATTTCAAGCCTCCTCTCATTGTATATATTATGACAATATCCCGTTGTCCCTACAGTAAAACCTAAAAACTTAATCATGAAATAAGTAGGGAAATCTTCAGAATATCCATGAGAACTAATTGAAATTTAAACTTTCTTACCAATACTTTAAAACCTATTTAACTAATTGCGTAAATAATTATATATAATTTGAAGTTCTAATAATAAAAATTAGAGCTATGAAAATATCTAATATTTTATTTGCATTCGCAGGCAGTATGGGAAGTGGGTATTTAGCCACTAAAGTGATGGAGAAAGTGTCCATGAAGCTGTTTGAGTTAGGACCTCAAAAAGATCAAGAGAAAGAAGAAGAGGTAAGGCCAGGTCCTCCCTTTAAAATCGCGGCAAAAAAAACTCTTAAAAATTTGGGATTTGAATTAAATGAGGATCAGGAAAAAATGATGGGACAGGTTTTCCATTTTGGTCTGGGTATGGGATGGGCAGGTCTATATCCTATTTTAAAATACACCAATTCCTTCTCGACTACTTCTAATGGCTTGATTACGGGTGCTTCCCTTTCTCTAATTGTAGATGAAGGGATTACCCCTGCACTAGGTTTTAGTGCTCCAAACAAAAAATATCCTACATCTACCCATATACGCGGTTTTCTTGCACATTTGGTTTATGGTGTGGCAGTGGCGGTGATTTATGAGGGGATTTCCGGTATAGTGAGTAAAATTGATGAAAGGAGATAATTCAGCAGTATAGGACCTTTTCGGTTGGAAAATTAAGCAGTCTCATCTAACATTCAAATTAAACCAAAAGGGAGGCTAGAGAATTTGCTAATTTTTATATTTAAGTTTTTGCTTAAATAATATATTAATGATACATTTGTTTCGTAATTAAAAATACTATTTATGAGTTTAGAAATAACCTGTACCAGAAATGAAGCTGATCATAAGCAAATATTACGCTGTAAGAACACTATTGACAAATCTTCTTCCAGCTTTCAAACAATGAGTAAAATTTTAACGCTTGCGGGAAATGAGGTACGTTTAAAAATCCTTTTCCTGTTAGATATGGAAAATGAACTTTGTCCTTGTGATATCGCTGATATTTTGGAAATGAGCGTGCCGGCAGTTTCCCAGCATATCCGGAAAATCAAAGATGCCGGTATCATTTCGTCACGACGGGAAGGTCAAACCCTATTTTATTCTTTAAACGATGGAGGGGAAAAAATCCTTTCTTATATATTTCAAGGAATAAAACAATCTAAAATAGCCGTTTAAATAGTTTAATAAATAAATCACAAAAATAAAATAGCTTAAATAATGAAAACGAATTCTAAATCACCTAAAAAAAATGAATCCAGCGGACTTTTAGGAGCTGGATTGCTTACAGCGGCGGCGGCCTCACTTTGCTGTATCACACCGATATTGGCCTTGATTTCAGGCAGCGCCGGCATCGCCTCCTCTTTTTCCTGGATGGAACCCTTCAGACCATATCTTATTGGTATTACCATCTTAGTACTGGCTTTTGCCTGGTATCAAAAATTAAAACCAAAAACCCAGGAGGAGATAGACTGTGCCTGTGATGAAGACGAAAAGCCTTCTTTCTTTAAATCCAAAGCTTTTCTGGGTATAGTTACTATTTTCTCCGTGTTAATGTTGGCTTTTCCTTACTATTCTGAAATCTTTTATCCTGATAATAAAAAAGATATTGTAGTGGTGAGCCAGTCAGATATTCAAACTATAAAGTTTGATGTTGAGGGAATGACTTGTGCTGGTTGTGAAGAAAGCGTAAAACACGCAGTAAATCAATTGGATGGGATTTTAGATGTAATCCCTTCTTATGAAAATAAAAACACCGAGGTTAAATTTGATAATACAAAAACTTCTAAAGAAGATATTGAAAAAGCGATTAATTCTACCGGATATAAAGTGGTACATAAGTAAATTCAAACAAAATATTATGAAAAATCTATTAGTAATAACAGTTCTAGTTTTATCATTAACCTCATTCCAGGTTAAAGCGCAACAATGTTGCCCTACATCAAAAAGCCAAACAATAATGGAAGCAAGTATCAACCAGCAAACAACAAACACAGTTAAGTTTAAAATTGACGGAATTACCTGCGCGGGTTGTTCTAATGCTATTTACAATGCGCTTAAAGAAGTAGAAGGTGTTGTGGAACATTCGGTTGAATATCCCGGGGATATTGCCATTATTAAATTCGAAAACTCTAAAACAAATATCGAGACCTTAAAAAAGATTATAGAAAAGAAAGGCTATAAAGTTGAAAAGGTAATAGAGACTACCCAAAACGAGTCATAATTTTTTATTTACTCATATACTTAAGAAGTTACTTATATAATTAAGGAACAATTTACCTTTTTACATATTCAAAAAAAACAAAATTAAAATGGAGTGGTGAATCGTTATTTTATGCCTTCTACAATTTTAAAACAATATAAAGGAACTGAAGCTGTTGCAGGTGAACTTGATGGGTTAGTTAGTAATATTATTGCAGAAGTAACAAAATAAATCTATAAGCTATGTTGAATAAAAAATCTTTTTTATCCTTATTAGCCTTGTTTACAGGAGGATTTGTGCCTATAAACTTAATTGTGCTTTCTTTTGGCTATGCCCAATATTTCAAGGGAATCACAATGGGACCGAAAGTCATTAAAACAGCCCATGAATTTGGTGAGCCATATATGCTATTTGTATATATCCCTTCTATGCTCATCTTAACATGGATTATTTTTTACAGCAAGAAAAATTTCCCTGATCTATATAAACGAATTGTCGTGGGCCTCTTAGCAGGGGCAATAGCTACTATAGGTCTGGACTGGCTTCGTCAGATGGGGGTGATAGCCAGCTGGTTACCGGGAGATACTCCGGAAATGTTCGGGAAGATGGTAACGGGTAGTTCCGACTTTAATTCGTATTACTGGATAGGTCAATTGATCCATTTTATGAACGGTGCAAGTTTTGGATTGATATTTACCCTGGTATTTGGAAACTTTATCTCATATAATAAAACGGTTTTATGGGCAATAGGCTGGATGCTGATTATGGAGTTAGGCATGATGACCGGCCCTCCTATGGGACCGATGGTTGGGCTTTTTGGCATCAAATATATGTGGCCTCAATTATTTTTGATCACCCTTGCGGCCCATATTGTCCACGGTACCATTTTAGGATTGTTGGTACACCACTGGCTGGGGATTAACCATACCAAATGGCTAATTCCATTTTTAAAAGATAAATCATAATCAAAAATAAATTGGGTAGTAATTACCCTCAATATAAAAATAAAATAAATATGCAGAAAGAGATCACTTTGCCCATTCAGGGTATGACCTGTACCGGTTGTGCTACAGGCATCGAAAAAAAAGTAAAGCAATTAGAAGGAGTTATAGCATTAGATGTATCTTATCCTAAAGGCGAAGGAAAATTCATCTTTGATTCCAGCACCACATCTCAGCAAGATATTATTGATAACATAGAAATGTCTGGCCAATATAAAGCTAGTAACGGCCAACAGGTTTCAGATAAAAATAATTTTGACCTTATCATTGTTGGTGGAGGGTCAGCCGCATTTTCAGCAGCCATAAAAGCTGAAAGTTTAGGTCTTAAAACCCTTATGGTAAACGCGGGCTTGAATTTTGGCGGCACTTGTGTTAATGTAGGCTGTGTTCCTTCAAAAAACTTAATAAGAGCTGCCGAAACGGCATATCACGCAACCCATTCTAATTTTCAAGGGATCAGGCCTAAAGGTGTAGATATAGATTTTAGCCAGGTTATTAAAGATAAAAAAGACCTGGTAGCGGCCCTGCAGCAACAGAAATATATGGATGTGGTAAAAGATTTTAAGAACCTGGCCATGTTAACAGGATGGGCTGAGTTTGTGGATAAAGGTACCATTATTGTTGATGGGAAAGATACTTACACAGCCACAAACATTCTTATTGCGACCGGAGCTACCACCTACATCCCTAATATTGAAGGATTAAATGAGGTTGGCTATCTAACCAATGTATCCTTATTCGATTTAGAAGAAAAACCGCAAAGCCTGACCATTATGGGTGCGGGCTATATCGGGTTAGAAATTGCCATGGCATACAATAGATTGGGCGTAAAAGTGCGTATCATAGAATTCACCGACAGGCCTTTAAGAAGCCAGACCAAGGACATAACAGATGTGCTCGAAGCACAAATGAAGAAGGAAGGAATAGAAATCCTGCCTAATTTTCGAGCCTTTAAATTTGAAAAACAGGGAGCGGATACTATTATTCATTGTAACTGTCCCGACGGTACTACCACACAAATTATTGAAAAAGGCAAAATAGTGGTTGCCACAGGAACAAAACCTAATACTTCTAAACTAGGACTGGATAAGATCAAAATGAACCTTTCAGCGGTGGGACATGTTTTGGTGAACGAAAAGATGGAAACCAATATATCCAATATTTTTGCTGCCGGGGATGTTACCCAGACCCCTCCTTTTGTTTATACTGCAGCCACTGAAGGAAGTACTGCTGTAAGCAATGCGTTCTCACTTTCAAAAACCGGTATCGATTATTCTTCATTGCCTTGGGTAGTATTTACGGACCCTCAAGTTGCTGGGGCAGGTATGGACGAAATAGTAGCCGAAGAAGCCGGCCTTCCCTTCGAAGTGTCTAAATTAGACCTTAGCCATGTTCCCAGGGCTTTGGCCGCACAGGATACCAGAGGGTTTATTAAACTCATACGTAATACTGAAACCGATAAATTAATTGGCGCCAGAGTAATCGCACCCGAAGGAGGTGAATTGATACAACAATTAAGTATGGCCATAAAGTTTGGTATAACCGTAAAAGATTTGGCAGAAAGCTTTTATCCTTATTTAACCTTAGGAGAAGGGATAAAACTGGCAGCTATTACTTTTGGAAAGGATGTTTCTAAATTAAGCTGTTGTGCCAGCTAATAGTATGGGAGTTTCACGATGTATTCAATTGAAGAAAGGGATCATGCCGGGATTATTGCTAATCCCGGATATTACTGGCTTTACTAAATATATTAACGAGGCAGATCTACAATACAGTCAGATTACTATCGCACTCTTGCTGGAGGCAATACTTAAAAACAACAAATTAGGGCTTCAGGTTTCAGAAATAGAAGGTGATGCCATACTGTTTTATAGTTTCAAAAAAGATTATACTGTAGATGAAATTATAGAACAATGTTTTTTAATGCATCGAGCGTTTCACCATCAATTAAAGCAAATAATTGAAACAGATTGTTCGTGTGGGGCATGTACGCTTTTAGGAGAGCTTAGTTTAAAGTTCATTCTCCATTATGGAGAATTGGGATCTGTTATGATCAATGATTTTTGCAAACTCTATGGTAAGGAAGTAATTATAGCCCATAGATTATTGAAAAATGATTTGGCACTCAAAGAGTATATCCTTGCTACGGAAGATTTCTTTACCCAGTACGGAACTAATTATATAAGAAATTTACAATTTGAAAAAACATCTCAGGTTATTGATGAAGTCGGGATTATAAATTATCGATTTCTAAAATTTTATTAATTGTAATTATTAAAAGCATATGAAGAAACAGGAAATAATATTTGACGGTCATCAATTTGTGAATGGTTTTGAAAAGATGCTCAAGGAAATGAACCTTCCCAATAGTGATAAAGTGTATTGGGAATTACTTAAGGGAAGACCCCTGCCTCGAGGTCGCTTTTCTGAAGTGATGGATGTCCCTATAGATAAAGCACATCAAATAATACAGCAATACGGAGAGGTCAATAAAGAAGGTGAAATTGTGGGTTATTTAGGACTTTCTTTAAATAAAACTGTACATCAACTAAACTTTGACAATAAAACTTTGTATGCCTGGTGTGCAATGGATAGTATTTTATTACCCCGGTATCTAATGCATAGATGGGAAATAATATCAATAGATCCTATAACCGACATTCCTGTAAAATTGTCTATTTCAGATAATCTTCTAGAATGGACCAGGCCTGTTCCCCTCTTTATTTCATGGGTCGAAAAGGCCGATAGTTGTGATATCAAATCAAGTTTCTGCCGGCACTCCTTCTTTTTTGGTTCAGAGGATGCCGCAAACAAATGGTTAGAAAAAAATCCATTAGGAAAAATTTCAAAAGTAGAAGATTTTTTTTCCAATTCTAGCGGGTTTAAATGTTGTTAATTCTATTTGTATGTATATCATAAAGTTATTCTAAACCTTCTTTGGTTTTTAGGAAAGAAAACGAGATTTATATAAATTAAAAACTAACCAATCTAAAATTTAAATTATGAAAAAGTACGATGTATTTGTAATAGGTTCTGGTATGTCAGGTATGACCGCTGCCAATAAATGTGCCTCCAAAGGCCTTAAGGTAGGCATTACCGATGAACTTCCCTATGGTGGAACCTGTGCCCTAAGAGGCTGTGATCCCAAAAAGGTGATTATAGGCGCAACGGAAGTACGTGATTTTGCAGAAAGGCTTAAAGGAAATGGAATAGATACAGTGCCTAAAGTCAATTGGGAAGATATTATGGCATTTAAACAATCTTTTGTGGATGCCATGCCTCCTAAAATTGAAAAAGGATATAAGAATAAAGACATAGACACCTATCA
The DNA here is from genome assembly GCF_056859415.1 of Zunongwangia sp. L-65. Taxonomy (NCBI): domain Bacteria; kingdom Pseudomonadati; phylum Bacteroidota; class Flavobacteriia; order Flavobacteriales; family Flavobacteriaceae; genus Zunongwangia; species Zunongwangia sp. L-65. The sequence goes on along the minus strand of NZ_JBSXOK010000074.1, from coordinate 108,708 downwards.
TACTTCAGCTAAATTTTTATCTGATAACACCTTAGAGTTAGGTGATGAAGTTATTGAAGCCGATAAATTTGTGATCGCAACCGGAGCAAAACCCCGGGTACTGGATTTTGAGGGTGGAAATTTGGCTCTTTCAAGTACAGATTTCCTTAACCTGAAAAAACTACCTGAATCGCTTTTATTTATTGGAGGTGGCTACATTGCCTTTGAATTTGCTCATATCGCTGCACGGGCTGGTGCCGATGTTACCATATTGCATCGTGGTGATCACCCATTAGAAAACTTTGATCATGACATTGTACAACATCTTGTGAATGCAACCCGAAACCTGGGAATTAAACTTGTTTTGGAAACTGAAGTCTCTAAAATTGAAAAGAAAGAAGATCATTATGTAGTTACAGGAAAATCAAATGGAAAAGAGGCCACTTATAAGACTGACTCTGTCTTTAACTCGGCCGGTCGTCCTCCCGCCATATTTGATTTAGATTTGGAAAAAGCAGGGATATCTTTTTCAAAAAAAGGAATTGCGGTAAATGAATACCTTCAAAGTACCTCTAACGCCAATATTTATGCAGCGGGAGATTCGGCAGATTCAAGAGGATTACCCCTTACCCCTGTTGCAGTAATGGAAGGGCATGTTGTGGCATCAAATATCATCAAAGGGAACAAGAAAAAAGTTAATTATCCACCAATGCCTTCCGTAGTTTTTACTTTGCCTACCCTGGCATCAGTAGGATTAACCGAAGCAGAAGCCAAATCAAAACAGATAGAATATCAGGTCAATTATAACCATGCGGAAAGCTGGTTCAATGCAAAAAGACTGAATGTTAAGGAATATGCCTACAAAACTATCATTGATAAAGAGAATCAGACTATTCTTGGCGCACATTTAATAGGACCTAACACGGAGGAAACCATCAATTTATTTGCCATGGCGATAAAGACCAAAATGAAAATCAATGAGTTAAGGACGATGATCTTTACGTATCCAACTTTGTCATCAGATATCCCTCATATGCTTTAAAAATAAATAGATTATGGAAATAGAACTAGTTTCTACCATTACATGTCCTGGTTGCGGACACACAAAAGAAGAGGAAATGCCCACAACAGCCTGTCAGTTTTTTTACCAATGTGATAATTGCAAGCATTTATTAAAACCAAAAGAAGGTGATTGCTGTGTTTATTGTTCTTATGGTAATGTTGCCTGTCCACCCATTCAGGAAGGAACAAATTGCTGCTAAAAATTTAAAATACTTTTGGTGACCTCCCCCACTCCAGATGTATCTTGCTGAAAATTAAAAGTATGATTCCTAGAGATCTAAGTAAAGATATAAAAACTCGCTTGCAGAGCATCAGCGGCCAGCTTAACGGACTTATAAAAATGCTGGATGAAAATAAAGATCCAGAAAAGATTCTGATCCAGTTCAAAGCGGCGCAAAAAGGACTTGATAAGGCGCATTTTCTTCTTTTAGATGAAGTGTACCGCAAAGCGCTGGCGATCACAATTTCAGAAACTGTGGAAGCCTGTCCCGGTAATTGCGGTAATGAAGAGCGAATTGAATTTATTCGCAAACAATTTCCCGACCTTGAGCTTAACAGCCTTACCGATAAAATGAAGGAGATTGATGAACTTAAACGAAGGCTGGAATCTTACATTTCCGAAAATAGATCAGAGTAAAACATTCAAAAATTTTCCATTTAATTTTAATACTAATAAAAATCTGTCGTAAAAAAGCAGGTTTTTTTATTTGGAGACCACCCCGGTTCCGCTCTTATCTTTGGATTGTTCTTTAATAAGAAGGATAAAACTGATTGTTAATTTAAATTCAAAAAAAAATGAAAAGACAAATAGAAATATTTACGGCAAATTGTCCGGTTTGTGATCCGGTTGTAAAAATGGTGAAAGAGTTGTCCTGCGATAGTTGCGAGATTACCACCTATAACCTGGTGGAACAATGTGAGGATAAGACCTGTATAGACAAAGTGCAGGAGTACGGTGTAAAGAGAATTCCCGCGGTGGCGGTTGATGGAAAATTGCTTGAGTGCTGTACAAACAATGGTATAAGCAAAGAAAAACTTATCGAAGCAGGAATAGGAAAAGCCAGTTAGCAAAACCATCGTACTGAAATTAAAATCTGAAACTTTTTATGGCAGCCATTTTTGGCTGCCTTTTTTTTTAATCAAATTAAAATGTTAAATCTTTATTAATCGGCTTGCCTACCCCCCGGGCTATGAGTCGATATTTGAAAAGAGGTTCGGCTCTTAATCTTTTATTTCTGATTTCCGAGCAAATCAGGAAGTAACTAAAACCATTTAAATTATGAAACCATTAAGTTCAGAAATGCAAAAATGTATCGATGATTGCAACGCCTGCATTACTGCGGCGAGAATTTGCCTTGACCAACATTTGGGGGAACCAGACATGAAAGAATGCCACAAATTTTGTCTGGATTGTATTGCTTTATGCACAGCCTGTGTTCAACTACTTGCAAGCCAGTCTGATTATTCAAAACGCCTATGTGCCATTTGTGCCGACTTATGTAAAGCCTGTGCTGATGAATGTGCAAAGTTTGACAGTGAAGTTTGCCAGCAATGCGCAGAAAAATGTCGAACCTGTGCCGAAAGCTGTAAAGAAATGGCAGCTTAAAAAAAATGTAAAAAAATTTTAAAAGGAGCGGCTAAAAAGTTGCTCCTTTTTTTTAATAAAGAAAGCTAACATTAGGATACCACCCCAGGTTAGATTTTATGTTTGACATCTTTATAACTGTGAGATGGCAGTTTATTCAAGAAGCCAAATAAATATAACAGCTTTAAAATTCCCAGTAAAAATAATACAGAGTAATGGAAAATCCCAATTCAAATAAACCCTTAAAAACCATTTTTGCTCCCCTGGCCATGGCAGCGGGCTTAATATTTTTTCAGGCGTATATGATAGCGCCACTTATTCCTAAACTGGCAACTATTTTTAATGTATCAGAACAGCGGATTGGTCTTATAGTACCAGCTTATATGCTGGCTTACGGAGTTTCAGTCCTGTTTTATGGTTTCATATCCGATAAATTTGGAAGAAAACGCATACTTCAAATATCCCTACTGGCTTTTATTGTATTAACAGCGATAACCGCCCTGGTGCAATCTGCTTCACAACTCATCCTGTTACGATTGCTAACGGGTTTAGGGGCAAGCGGTGTGGTGCCAATGTCCCTGGCCCTTGTAGGAGATATGTTCAAACCTTCAGAGAGAGGGAGACCCCTGGGACTTTTATTTGCCGCTATGGAAGGGGGAATGGCTTTAGGTTCTACCGCCGGGGTAATGTTGGAACCTTATACAGGCTGGCGTATGTTATTTTTGGCAACTGCCCTCTTGGCCGCTTTGGCTTTGTGGATACAAGTAGCCCGAATGGGCTGGAAACAGGAACCTCATAAATCCAATCGTACTTCATTCAAAAAAATGGTAGGTGGGTTTTACAGGCTACTTGCTTTCCCACGCGGGTTAAGGACCTATTTATTTGTATTCTGGAATGGGATCTTCCATTCAGGTATTTATACCTGGTTAGGGGTCTATTTTGTACAAAAGTATGATCTGGGGCCAATAGAAATTGGTTTGGCCATTCTGGGTTATGGCCTGCCAGGATTTTTCTTTGGTTCCCTTATAGGGCGCGCAGCCGATCGCAGGGGGCGATATCCTATTATTTTAACAGGCTTGGCAACAGCGGCCATAGCAACAGCCAGTCTCGCCCTGGAAATACCCGTTCTTGTCGCGGCCCTTGCAGTCACCTTGATCTCTTTGGGATACGACCTCACTCAACCTCTATTTGCAGGTATAGTAACCGAATTGGGTGGTAAAACAAAGGGAGGCCAGGCCATGGGACTGAATGTTTTTGCATTGTTTACCGGCTTTGGCCTTGGGAGCTTATTGTTTGGGGAATTATTGAAATTAGGATTAGATCAGGCGTTAATTATTTTTGCGGTTGTACAGGCAGTATTTACGATTGTAGCCGCAAAACTTTTGCAGACAGAAATGAAATTATCAATAAAATGATAAGCTATAACATCCATTTAGATTCTGGTAAGGCCATAACTTTTTTAAGGTGGAGCATTGGCATAATTTTCATCTGGTTTGGGATGGTTAAATTTTTTATTGGTCTGAGCCCGGCAGAAGATTTGGCTTCCTCAACCATTTGTACCCTGAGCGGCCATTTCCTTCCACAAGGAAGTTGTATGCCTATATTGGCTATTTTTCAAAGCCTTATTGGCATATCCTTGTAATTGGGGAAGTTTTTGAAATGGGCTTTAGGCTTATTTTTCCTGCATATGTTAGGAACTTTTTCAACCTTCTTCATTTTTCCCGAACAAATGTTCTCCCATTTCCCATTTGTATTAACTATGAAAGGTCAATATGTAATGAAAAATATAATCATACTGGCAGCAGTGACCAGTATTTGGGCCTCAACAAGAAAAATGGTGTCAATAAGGGATGATCCCAAAAAATAGAATGTGCTGCAAACAATTTTTTAAAGCCTATTTTAAATATAAAATTTTTAGCCTATGAGAACTACAGAAGAAGTATTAAAAGATCATCTGGAACTTTCTAAAAAGGGATCTATAGAAGAGGACCTGCATAGAAACTTTTCCAAAAATTTGATCCTTCTTACTACGCATGGTATTGATAAAGGACATGAAGGACTAAGGGAATTAAATAAAATGCTGATAAAGGATTTCCCCGAAGCGGAGTTTAACTATATCAATTTTCTTTTTGAAGATGAAATAGCTTTTCTGGAATGGACTGCATATTCAGACAGTTCACAAATAGATGACGGAGCAGATTCCTACATAGTGCGCGAGGGGCTGATAATTGCCCAGACCATTCATTATACTATCCGAAAGAAAAAATGAAAAAAGAATATTTCAGATTTTTAGAAGATTAAGCAGTAGGATTTTTTTAAAGAAAAAAATAAAATCTAATTTGGTTACCACCCCCCTGCTGCCCCTAATTTTGACATAGTTAATTTTTAAAAATCAATTATAAGATGATAGGTTTACATAAAGAATTATTCGCGGTATTGTTAACCGGAACGACCCTTGCGTTTTCTGGAAATACCGCTAGCGCTATGGATCAGAAAAATGAAAATCAAATTGAATTTAAAATCCAAAAGGAGATGACGGAAAAAATCTTACACTTAAAAATTAAAGGCATGCATTGCCAGTCCGGTTGTGCTAATGGTATCGATACGATGCTGAAGGAACAAAAAGGCATTATAAAAAGTGAGACAAGCTTTGATAAAAGCTCCTCGATAATTGAATATGATCCAAAGCAGATTTCAGAAGAAAAGATACTCTCCCTTATCAAAGACCGTGGGTTTGAAGTGGAAGTTGTAACCGAAAAGGGGGCTTCTGTAAACGGATAGAGATACCTGTATAAAAACAATAAAGATGTTTGCTAAAATAAAAGAAGACTTCGTAAGTATAGGATCCCTTTTTACCTCGGTTTCCACCTTACTGTGTTGCGCCCTGCCTTCGCTACTGGTTGCCCTGGGAATGGGAGCTGTGGTTGCGGGATTGGCTTCTGACCTGCCCTGGCTCATTACCATGAGCAAATATAAAGACTGGACCTTCCTGATTGCCGGGATTATGATAGGCTTTAATTTCTGGTTGTTCTACGGAAGAAAAAGAAACCAAACCTGCGAGATCGATGAAAACGGAAATGAGACCGCATGTGATACAGCAACAAGATGGAGCAAAGCCATTCTTTGGTTTTCCTTTGGCCTTTATGTCCTTGGATTGTTTGCTGCTTATTTACTATTGCCCATTCAAAGATTTTTAGAAGTTTAAATTTACAAAACATGAAAAATTATTTTTTGATCCTATTCATAGGGTTATCGACACTGTATAAAGTAGAAGCCCAGGGGCATGGCCCAATTTATGGATTACAAACCCCCACCCTGGCAAAAGGCGGTATAAACATGAACGCTTCCGGAATGAGTATAGCGACCGAAGACGAGGCCTCTTATATGCTTCGGTATACATTTTTCTATGGCATTACGGAAGATTTACAGGTTACCCTTACCACTCCTACTGTGATTGAGCGTCTGGAAAATGCTCCACGAACCCGTGGAAATAGCATGATGCCTTCCAATGGAGATATCGAGGCTGCTTTGTGGTATCGTTTTTTTTCAAATGCTTTTGGGGTAGGAAAGAGGTTTGAATCCACAGCAATTTTAGGTGTATCTGCCCCTACTGAGGATGTTCGCGGACAGGTGAATGTAGGGAACTCTATCCATGGGGCCATTTCTACGGGATATGCCTCACGTACCTGGTACGCCTGGTTAGGTGGCGGTTACCAATATTATTTTGAAAAGGACAACGAGCAATTAGGCGATTTACCCTATGCAAGCATGGTGATAGGTTATCGTCCCGATGTTTTTATGGGGGATTATCCTAAACCCGACTGGCGGATATTTGTAGAATCACTGGCCGAATTTCCCGGAGATAATAAAGTTAACGGACAATTTTTTTCTACAGATGAACGGAGTAAAAAAGTATTGGTTGGTCCTTCAATTTTAGGACTTACCGGTCCCTGGGGAATTTCCTTCGGGGCATTGTTCCCGGTATACCAGGATCTTATTCCGAATACGCCCCGTGAAAAATATAGGGTCTCACTGAACATAAGTTATTGGTTATAACAGATATTAAAGAAGAATTTTAAACATAAAAAAAGAGTAAAATGAAAAGAATAGCATTAATTATCGTAGTGACAGTGTTTGGAATCATAAGTTCCAACGCCCAAATCACCAAAGTAGATCAGGAAGTTTTTGGAATGGATTGCGCACCTTGTGCCTATGGCCTTGAACGCGGACTCAAAAAAATGGATGGTATAGAAAAGGTACAAGTAAGTCTGAATGAAGGCAAAGCTTATTTAGATCTGACTGCAAACAATAATTTAAGCTTGAAACAAATTCAGGAAGAAGTGAAAGTGAATGGTTTTTCAGCTAAGAATGCCGAAATAGTTATAAAGGGCAACTTCGTTGAGCAGGATGGCACTTATGCAATACAAACCGGGAAAGAAACTTTTAAGATAGCTGAAGCAACTTCTACCAACTTACGTTCCAGGTTAAAACCCGGAGTCCTTACAGTTAAAGGGATAGTTCAGGATGAAGAAGACGGGGAGCTAACCACTAAGTGGGAAATTGAGCTTACTGAAATCCTTTAATTAAATGAAGATTAAAAAATACAGCTTATTGGGCGCAAGTTTTCTTAGTGCAGGGGTTCCATTTTTATGTTGCTGGACCCCTGCTATATTAACTGGAGTAGCGGGAGTCACCGGTATTTCCTCTGGTTTTGAATGGTTACATCCAGTAAGACCGTATATGTATAGCATGTCTTTCTTATTCTTAGGTGTCGCTCATTATAGGGTGTATAAGGATACCAAATTCTCGACTTTAGAAAATAACAAAGATGAAAACGAATGTGGATGTAGTCAAAATCCTGAAAATTCAACAAAAAACAAATCGATATTATGGCTAACCACTTTTTTGGTCTTTTTTATGATGATAATAAACTACTTTCTGGAATGGTGAAGATTTCCGGGAAGAATATTATTATTACCTGCTTAATATTCATATTGGGTTTTAATATGAATGCTCAGGGCCCGCCTATTTTTACGGATACACCTATCATATTAGGTGTGCAGGGACGTGGAGTGCGTACTTTTGGCAATATAACTTCTAAGGAAAATGCCAAGGCTTACGCGCAGGTACTTATTGTTCCTTATAACATTACCAGTAAATGGCAGGTAGATGCGGTAATACCCTATGTCTCAATTTCGCCCGATGGCTTGGATTCCCAGTCGGGATTTGGAGATTTAAAAGTATTTACAAAATATCAACTCTTTCAAAAGGATGATAAAGGAGAGGCCTTAAGAAGTTTAATTAAATTAACCGAAACTTTTCCTACGGGAAATTCCAGTCAAATGCCTGCCCTGGGTGCCAGTGCTTTTCAAACTACCATAAGCCTTGTATTGACGCACAACCTTCCCGTTCCCCTGTAAAACCTTCCTAAAAGTTCGATTAACCACGATCTGATCACCGGGACATGATTCCAGGTATCCAGTATACCTTGTATATCAAGCTTTTCGCGGAACTGTGAAAGCAAATCTGTATCTTCGTCGATAGCCTGTAGCATACCAAATTCAATCCCATTGTGCACCAGCTTAGTAAAGTGACCTGCCGATGGAGGACCGGCATGTACATAACTCTACCAGTAGCAACAGAATAGCTGCCTTACGATAATCTTTCGCACATATTGTTCATTGAATCTCGAATGGTTTGTAATACTTCATGTGTATAGAATATGGTTATCCTTAAATGGGTATAATCCAAATCCCGCTAAATTACTTTCTTTCTTATTTTCAACAACAGTTGCGAGGTTAAAGCCAAAATTGGCAATTCAATTAAAGGACCTATAACTAATGACAATGCAACCAATGGTTCATAAGCAAATGCGGAAACTGCAATGGCCAATGAAATAGGTGAATTTCTTGCCATTGTTGTCAATGTGAGGCTTACCCTGTTTTGATAACTGAATTTAAAAAACCTGCTGACCAGCTGTGCCAGTAAAAAAGTAATGATAAAAAATATAATCACGGGAAATAGCAATTTGTAAATAACATCAGGATTTTCCAGTAGATTTCTTCCTTCTGAAGCAAACATTGCGACTACTGCCAATGATAAAAACAACACCTGGGATTTTACAAAAAAGCCGGTAAAAGACGTCCCTGAAGTATTGCTTCGGCTAACTATTTTTTTGGTAACTAATACTAATAAAAAAGGAATCAGGAGCACCAGAAGAATACTTTCAACCAGTGACCTGAATTCAACATTTCCTGATCTTCCAAAGAATAGTAACAAAAATATTGGAAGTAAAAGAATCTGCAATATCAGGTTGATTGGAAGAATAGAAGTAGATAGCGGCACATTTCCTTTTGCAACACCGGTAAACACCAGGTACCAATCTGTACAGGGAGTTACCATAAGCATCACAAACCCTATCTAGATGGCCAGCTCGTTATCCAGAAACAAGTATCCCAGCAAATAAGCAAACAGGGGAGTCCAGATAAAATTAATAACAAGGCTGCTAACTGAAAATTTGAGATTGAAGAAAGCACTTTTAAGCTCGCCGATGTTTATACTTAAGAATAAGCCGTAAAGCATTACCATAAGCAAGAGTACAATAAAGCTCGATGCATATCTCTCCAAAATAGCCAAATTCCCCAATAATAATCCCAGTACAACTGCCAATAAAATGACACCTGTTTGGTATTTATTGATTTTTTCCATTTACTCTTCTGTAACCAATTCTTGTGAGGACTTGTCTGCTTTTTGATTCAGATTCCTCCATTGGAAAAAAACTATAATACCAAGTACGAGGAGCTGCGCCAGGATAGACTGTAAATTCGGGTAAATCCCCAATAGTTCTATACGGGGAGCAAAATCTATGGGTGAAATGGGGATGTAACCTGCTTCCTGAAAGGCCATAATTCCTTTGCCTGTTAAAACAATTGCCAGGGCTGCTACCATATAGGAAGCCAATTTGAAGAATTTTCCTACAGGTAGTTCTTTAGTAAATTTCAGAAACACGATTGTTATAATGGCTATTATAATAACGGAAGTCAATAAGGCCCAGTTAATAGCAGAATTTGCGACATCGGGATTGCTCAGTTTCAGTGATGAAAGAAACAGAACCACTTCAAAAGCTTCCCTAAACACCACGATGAACGAGAAAATCAACAAACCTATCATATTTCCGGTTTCAGAAATGCGGTTTATTTTATTTTTTATGAAGTGTTTCCACTTCGATATCTCAGAATGGGAATGAAGCCAAATACCTGCAAAGAGCAATACCAGTACAGCCAGAATAGCTCCAACACCTTCCATCAATTCTCTTGACGCACCGCTTAAATTGATAAGTTTATCTACAAAAAACCAACTCACCACACCAGTTAGTACTGCGAAAATCCATCCGGAATGGACGGCTATCACTGCGCGTTTGATTTTCATAGGTCTTAGAACACGGAGAATAATGAGGATAATAAGCAACGCTTCCAAGGCCTCCCTGATAAGGATTGATAATGCAGCACCATATATAAATGCAAAGGAATAATCCTTTTCTGCTAAAACAGTTTTGGCAGAGGTTATTTTTTCTTTAAGGGCATTATAATAATTTTCCGCACCTATTTTGTTGTTGTTTTGAAGTGCTTTTCGGTAAGCAATCATATCCCGCTCAATACCCCTCACTAATGAAGGCGCAGATGCACCCAATATATTCTCCACCAGCTCAACGCCTTCAAGGTAGGATGTCAAGGCATATTTTTCGGCAATTTTATTATTGCCTTTTTGAAATTCCTGATATGAAAGATCAAGGTTGGTCATAGCAACATTTAGAGGTTCAGGCCTTTCAGGTTCATAATTCCGCACCTGGCCAACTGTTATATTGCTGAAAGATTTATTCAAAAAATGTTGCAATTCTTCATCGTTCCATTTGCTGATGCTGTCAAGATGCAAATTGGAAGGCAATGGAGCTCTTGAAATTTCTTCATTGTGCTTTAGTGACAGCACGTAAAAAGATAAGTCCCAAAGCTCTTCTTCTGTAAGACGGTTGTAAGAAGCCATCCCCGTGCCCTCAATCCCCAATTTGATGACATTGTAAGCCTGAAGTGGGGACAACTGGGCTTCGTGGAAATTGGTCGGTGCAGGATTTAAATTTCCGGCTAAAGCTCCGTTCCCATATCCTTTGCCTCCGTGGCAGGATACGCAATTATTCTGGTACAGGGTGGCTCCATTCTTTAACGAGGGATAACGATTAGGTGTAATTTTTAAAATTCCAAGATCGAGAATTTTGTTTTTGATATTTAAAGCAATTGTAGAAATCGCTTCTGGATTTTTTTTGTCCGCAACAGCTTGTTGCAATTCCCGCAGGGGTTCATCAAGCTTTTCAAACCTGGTATTATTAATTGTCGGCAATAGATCCTGCTGAAGTGCAATGGATTTTTTTGCAAACTCGCTCATTTCGGCGAATTCAAACTCATTGATTATTTCGCCATTCTCCACCGCTACTGGATAATCCTTGGAAATGTAATCCAGGAGAGTCACCAAAGTGCGCAAATCTGTGTCATTAGCCGTATTTTGCGAAAACGTATTTATTGAAATGAAAATGACAAAGAAGAAGAATACCCTATATTTATTCATACTAAATCTAAATAAGGGCAAATATACAGTTCTGTGATTTTATAAAAAAATTTATAATCACTAATACAGATTTTTTTTTTCGTTTAGCTCCAAAAGGATAATGGGATTCCTTTCGGTGCCTTAATCCGGTGGTACAAGATTTAATCCCTGGGGTTGTTAAAGAAAACTATCGGGTATTTCTTAATTTAAGTTATTGGTTATAGTATAAACAAACTTTAAAAAATTAACAGATGAAACATCCATGACAAGGGACTTGACACAAAGAAGAATGATTATTAACTTTGAGACAATTCCAAAGGGCGATTTTTACTGGAGGTTGAAATATCTTATTCAGGCCTTGAGCCATAGAAACCCCGAAGATGAAACTGCCCTCACACAGCTAAACACAAAGAAGTATTGCCTTGAGAAGGAACCTGAAATTTTCAAATTCTTAGCTGTATTTTTCTTACCAATTAGAGTTCCTGCTTTAGTGGGTAAGGGTACTTTTGTGATGGTTCCAGTTAGTAAAAATCCTACTTAATTGAAAAACTTCCGGATGGGAGTGTAATAATAGTTATTGTATTTGGAAGTTTTAGTTCCAATGCTCAGATTCAGAAAGTAGATCAGGAAGCGTTTGGAATGGACTGTGCCCCCTGTGCCTATGGTCTGGAACGCGGACTTAAAAATATGGAAGGTCTGGAAAGTGTAAAAGTGAGTCTTAATGACGGTAAAGCTTATTTAGATTTGGCAAAAAATAATGATTTGAGCCTTAGGCAGATCCAGGAAGAAGTGAATAAGAATGATTTTTCTGCTAAAAAAGCCGAAATTGTTATAAAAGGTACTCTCGTTGAACAGGATGGTAATTAAGCCAATTCAAACCGGGAAAGAAACTTTTACAATAGCTGAAGGAACTTCTACCAGCTTAAAACCCGGAATTGTAAAAGTGAAAGGAACAGTTCAGATGAAGAAGATGATAATTTGACTAATGAGTGGAAATTAAATATCATCCAGATTTATTAGCCACTAAAAACGTAGTAATAATGAACACTAATTAATGGCGGACTCCACATCGAGTCCGCCATATTTTTTTAAATTTTAGAAGTAGAATATTCTTTTCTGGTAACAATCTGATACACATAAAAGGAAAATATGTTTGGAAACTATAAAAACTAACGGATTACTAATCATTTACTTTATATGGCTATTTGTTATCATTTCTGAAAGTTAATTTAAATCATTAACCTAAATCTACCTGCCGGCTGGACAGGCTGGCTTTACTATTTCAGAGTTCAGTAAATCGATTATTAGTTATACGATACTCGGTAAATTACGCCATTGGTATCATCACTAACTAAAAGCGATCCATCGGGCAATTCTACCAAACCGGCTAACCTGGCGAATCGGGAAGTACCTTCCTCCATTAAAAAACCTTTTACAAAATCTTCAGCCTTTACAGGCTTCCCATTTTCGAAAGTTACTTTCATTATTTTGTGTCCGGAAGCTGGCCGTCTATTCCAGGATCCCCGAAAAGTTACCAGGGCAGTATTTTTATATTCCGAGGGAAACATTTTCCCTCTGTAAAACTTTAAATTCATTGGAGCGCTATGGGCTGTAAATAACATCTCCGGTTCTGTAGCTTTCTGCGCGTATTCTTTCCAGGTCATTTTTGGCGGTTCATCTGCCTTATTATATTTACCATCGTCGTAGATATACGGCCACCCATAATCAGCTCCCTCAGTGATACGATTTAATTCTTCTTTTTGTTCATCATCTCCCAGCCAGTCAATTCCGCTATCCATCCCAAAAAGTTCCCCCGTCTCAGGATGCCAGTCAAAACCAATGGTATTTCGCAGTCCCGATGCAAATATGGTTCTATTGCTCCCATCAGCATTAGTCCGTACTATAGTGGCATTTTCTTCCCGTGTTTCATCACAGGCGTTGCAGGTGCTTCCAATCGATATATATAGCATCCCATCTGGGCCAAAACCAATCGTGCGGTTGGGGTGCTGACCACCATCTGGTAGGTTCCCTATAATCTTTTCCAGTTCTCCAATAGTACCATCTTCTTTTAACTGTGCCCTGAAAACATCATTTACCGTAACAAGGTAAAACATATCTTCATGAAAAGCTACCCCATGCGCTCCTTCTTTAGTTACTACCGTTTGTTGATGGTCAGGTTTCCCGTCATCATTAGTATCCTTAAGCATCACTACGTCTCCCTCCCTTCGAGAAACATATATATTTCCCTGGGGGCTTACAGCCATCATTCTGGGTTCTCCCAGATTATCTGCGAATTTTTCTATTTTAAACCCCTGCGGTAATTGAAGTTGCGATATCCTCTCTTCGGTGGCCCCAACCATCTTAGGTTTATAAATATGTCCCGTAATATTTTCTGAAATAAGGCTATCCTTCTTTTGTGCCATGATTATACTCGTTGAAAGAAGGAGAAACAGTAAAGCTTTTTTCATAAGTGATTGATTTTCAAAATTTAAACTCATTAAAAATATAACATATGGTTTCGATGGATTGTTAATACATGGTTAAATGAAACTTATTTTTTTCATCATATAAGATTCTAATTGAGCTGTTCGACAGAGGAAAAAAAAATTTAAAACCAACTATATCCGCCTGTCCGGCTAGCAGTACCGTGGCGAAGCTATCGGGGAATTTTTAAGATTAAAAGTTTAAAAAAATTGAAACTAAACACCTGTTCGACGTTATCTTACCGTTCTAAAATAATAAAATCTGAGACCGGTAATAAATAATATTAGGGGGACAAACCCGGAGATAAAAACTAAAATTCTCCCCAGCATGCCTGCCATTTCTCCAATATGAATCGGATAAAATTGTGCTGCTATCTGTTCGCTAACCGGGTCGTCGTTAAAGGATGAGGAATAAATGGTATTACTATTATTATCTAATTTTAATTCCCTGGTTTTTCTTAGACCGGGGTTTATAAATCGGTTTTTGATATATCTAAATTGATACACTTCATTTCCATCTTGAGGAAAATAAATTGCCCGGAGTGCATATTGGTTGTCTGGAGTCTCCAATAAGTGCAGTATATCGATCCCGGTACCTGCTTCAATCTTTTTTTCAGGTTGTTTATTGCCTATAAAACCATCTATTAACTTCAAACCATCCTTATAGTAGCTGTTATAAGTAAAATATCCACCAGAAAAGGCCATTACAGCCAAAGGAAGGGAAAAAAATATTCCAAGTGACTTATGTACATCGTAGTTAAATCTTTTTCTATTTCGTTTCCATTTAATTTTAATTCCCTTTTTAAAATTTGATTTATACTTTTTCCACCATAGAAATAAACCGGAGGTAAGAAGAAACAAGAAAAATATAATAGCACTACTACCTACAATGTATTTGCCAATCTTAGGAATTCCAAGGCTTCGATGGATCTTCAACAAATCTTCAAACAATTTTATGGAAGCTGATTTTTTTCCTAAAGGTACTCCCGTCTCCGGGTGATAATAAAGGGTTTGACCATTCTTATAAATAATGGAAACCGTCTCCTGCTCTCGATAAGGTAGGAATATCTTTGCTATAGTATCTTTCTGACTCCTATAAAGTTCTGAGGAAGTTTTTAATAATGTCTTTTCCGAAAGAGTATTAGTAGATTCCCTTTGTAGTAAGCGTTGATTTAAGGCCGACGTTATTTCCGGCTGCCATACATACATGGAACCAGTAAGACCTGAAATGGATGCCAAAACCCCACATGTTATTCCTAAAAAAAGATGTACTTTCTTAACTATGTTTGAAAATGCTTTCAAGCAATAAATTTTAGTGTAAAATGGTAGTCGTTACTTCTGAATATCAATTCTTAATAACGACTACCACCCCTTTTAAAAATTATAAGTTACACCAAGACGGGCATTCGCTCCCTCCCCAGCTGTAGTAAAAGACCTTAATGGCGCCGCCCATTGAGATCTTGCCGGTAAATAATACTCATTAAGAAGGTTATTGATACCCAAGAAAACATCAATATTACTCTTAATTTGGTAGGTGGCCGTTAGATTTACCAGGGTATATCCATTTACAGGAAATTCCGTATGCCTAAAAGCATAATTTCCTTCCCCATCCTGAAAAGGAGAAAACCTGTTTCGATCTCCTAAACTCATAACATTCAATGAAGTATTAAACTGTTCTGTTGGCTTCCAGGTAACATAAGCCGTTAATTTTGGAGCAGAAATGACATCACCACCAACATAACTTAAATTATTTTCATCATCGTTTGGGTTTTTAAGCCCTTCCACATACGAATAAGAAGTCCCAATAAGTAGTTTATTGCTTGGGAGAGCATAATCTATTGCTACCTCTCCACCGAATATTTTCTGAGGTTGTTCAGAAGGTATAAACGAGTTTAGTTCATCACTAAATACAACACCAGTACCTAAATTAGAGGTACTGTAGTATCCTACAGCCTCTAAACGAAAATTATTAAATTTTGAAATAAACCCGAATTCATAGTTATTGGTAACTGCGGGCTCCAGTTGAATGTTGTCTATACTTTCAGCTCTTGCAGATCTTAAAATAGAACCTAAATCAGCTATGGAGAAACCCTGGGAATAACTAATGTAGGGAATGAATTCCTGATGTTCAATATACCGGACTCCCATATTAAATGCCAGATTATCGAACGCCAACTCTCCGCCCTGAACGGAGACCGAAGGATTAAAGTTACCATCTCCTTTAGGTGAATAGGGAAGTGTATTATAATTGGCAATATCCATTTTTAAATCATCGTATCGTAATCCAGCTTTAAAGGCCCATTTTTTATCTAGTTTTAAAGTGGTTTGTAAATACGGTGCTACGCTCATCAGTTCGATATTCGGCACCCAAAGCCTTCCATCTAACAGCCCCTGATTAGTCTTATCCCTTAAAAGATCCAGTCCATAGATCAGAGATATATTCATATCGCCATACAAATTGAACTGAGTATTAAAATTAGGTCTTAAGCCATACTTTTCTGAATTGATCACGGATTGCCCTCCGTCTTCGAATTTATCAGAATAAAAGAAAATACTTTTGGCTTTGGAATAATATAGATCGGTTTCAAAATCTGTGGTACCGGAGAAAATATTATTTAAATTGTATTTTAACCTCCCATTTATCAATTCGGAACCAGTTGGTTCCTGTCCAGGAATTGATCCTTCGATACCATAACCCGGTTCTAAAGAGTAATCCCCTTGGTCATTAAACACCTGAATATTTGCAAAAACCGGAATAAAAGGAGAATCCTGAAGTGATTTATAAAGATTCCCGTTAATGGTTATTTTTTGATTAGAAGAAAGGAGATATTCCAGTTTTCCATACGTGCTGTAAATATCGGTATTATCTAATCCATAAGTAGGAAGTAAGGGAATCCCTTCAGCATCGTATTTATTCCCGGTATGTTCTATACTTCCGCTTATATAGTAACTAAACTTATTAAATTGTCCGGAAAAGGATTGATATACCCCATATCCCAAGGCATCTTGGCTATTGGAAAGTTGGGAGGTTCCCCAAATATCAGTAGTGCCGCTCAATTTTTCTGAAGTGGTTGGATTTTTGGTGATATAATTGATAAAGCCTCCACTACCACCATTTCCAAATATTGAAGTAGCTCCTTTGATTACTTCAACTCTGCTTATATCGTTAGGATTAATACTTTTAATTCCCAATTGTCCATTACGTAGCGGGGTGGATTGAGGGATTCCATCTACCATAACGAGTAATGACCTACCTCTTAATGTTTGTCCCCAATTGGAAAATGTTCCTGTGCTTACAGCAAGACCGGGCACTGTATATGCTAGAATCTCGTTAATATTGGAGGAGATTTTAGTAAATTCCCGCAGCTTTTCTGAGTTCACCACAGTAACAGAAGCTGGAATTTCTGAAAGATATTCCGGGTTCCTGCTTGCAGAAATCACCACTTCATCCAAACTTCCATACGTATCCTGAAGGTTCACACTATAGGTTGTTAAGGAATCTCGTCCAATTTCTATAATTTGCTCTATAGTTTGATAACCCAACATTTTGACCGTTACCTTCCAGTTTCCAGGGGGAACCTCCTGGAGTTTATAAAACCCGTCAAAATTTGTAGTAGTTCCTTTTTGTAATTCCTCGATATAAATAGAGGCACCGGCAATAGGTTCATTTGTTTCATTTTTTATTTCCCCTTTTAATCCTGATTGGGAGAAAGCAGAGAGGCTTAAGGCCATTAAGGCGAGAAAAGTAATGTGTTTCATTATTCTTATTTAGATTTATTAAAAATAAATGCAAATATAGAAGCCTCTTTTAATTACACCAAGAAAATTTGATTTTTTTCAATGGAGTGGAGTGGAGTGATCACAGCCCTCTTGAAGATAATTGGTAGATTATTTTTTGATTTAATATAATGATTAAAAGCAATTTTTTACTCAAAAAGGATTGGCATAAAAAATATGATATTGGGAAACAACTAAAGTTACCATTCTATCCCTTTCTCAGTTTTTAATCGTTTCATTATGAAATGCTAAAATCCTATTATTTAACAATACCTGTTATCTGCGATGGATTTGTGGGCGGATGTATTTTTAATTATGATTTACAAATAGAGCAATTGGATTCTCCAATTAATTTGCCATCTTTATCAAACTCGTATTTACAACATTCATTGAATTTTTGTTTTAAAATATCTTTAGCTCTTCGTGTTCTAGCCTTGACATTTGTAAGACTTATTTCTAAGATTTCAGCCGCTTCCTTTTGTTTTAGTCCTTTGATATAAATCAATTCAATTATCTTTTTATAAATATCTGGTAGTTCATATACGAATTTATCAAAACAGCATATTGACTGATATTTTTCTAAAGCAGTTTCATTCTGTAAATTAACACTCGGTAAATAAACAGATTCTTTATTGAAGTAGTTTGCTATCTCGTTTCGAGCAATTTGAAAAATCCAGGCTCTTACTTTTTCATCATTCTCAAGTTGATGTAATTTTTTATGGATTTTTAAAAATGTATTTTGAAAAATATCATTTGTAGCACTTTCATTTTTTACTTTTTTGAGAATAAAGAAGAATAACTCTTCATTGAAATTGTGCCAAACTTTTTGAGTCTCCATAGTTCAAAAATAAATAAAGGTTAGCTTTTAAACCAACCTTTATTCAATTCAGCAACAATCGCATTTACCACATTCACATTTTGTACAAGGGCAATTGTTATCTAAACAATTTATGCAATTACATTTAGTGCAATCACAATTAGTACATTTACAATCATTCATACTTATAAATTTTATTGTTTACTACGGAGACCTTTAATTTTCTAAAAAGATACATTTAAATTGAATTTTCTTTTAAAATATGGCTGCAGACTCATGTTAAGCATTTTATTGACTAAGCTTTGCGCCTGGAACATTTTCTCCAACTTCTCTAAAAAACTGAGAAATTTTAAGCCTTCTGCTTCGTAATATTGTAATTATCCGAAAGATAAACTAATCATGCTACCCCGAGCAGCCCACTCCATTAGTTAAAAAAGCATATCATTCTTAAAAATAGGTGCTAAAACCTAGGTACCAGGTGGCCGTTTTTGTGGCTGGATTATTTAAAATGTCATTCTGCCACTGATAACGATAATTCAACCTTAAAACCGTTGCAGGTGACGGTCTAAAACTTATGGAAGGAGTAACCGCAATTAAATCATCCCCTATATTTGTATTAGTTTGAGTGAAGTTACCAATATTAAAATCAACATAATCTGTCCGAGCGGAGACGTTTAAGGATGCATTTTCCCAACCGAACATTTTCTTTTGCAACACTGGTTGAACTACATCCAGAAAAAATCCTGCTTGTTTATTTCCAAACTGTTGCGTAAATGTTTTTGGCACATCCACCCACACATAAGCGCCTTCTCCAACAATATAAGTGCCGGTTGATTCAATAGTAGTGCTAAGATCAATAGCGAAGACATCCACCCTCCTATTCTTTTCATCTATCTGTAGTCCATCTTCCATTACACGATTGTATGTACCGCCCATATAAGAAAAACCAACCTCACCTATATTTCTATTTCCTATAGCGAGTTTTGTAGTAATTAAAGGGTCACCGCTGAAATTTTCTTCAAAACGCTCTTCATTTTCTTTAACGGATGAAAGAGAGGTTCGATCTTTTGAATTATTAATTATACTATTGTCAAATCCATTTGAGAGGTATGCTTCATATCCGATAATCCAATCTCCAGTATTTGTTTTACCATACATTCCAAAACCTGCATTAGAAAAAGTGGCGGGTAGTAATTTTACTGCCACATCAGGTCTTTCTACAAACTCCCATTTAGGACCATCGTGATTTTGATTAAAAGCACCGATTGGATTCAAGATTATTCCACCTCGTAAATTGAGAAGAGGATCAAAGGAGATATCCATAGCAGCAAATTCTATGGCAATCTCTTTACCTCCCTCTTCAAACTCTACTTCCGTTAAAAATTTAATTCTTTTGTTAATTGAGGCAGACAGAAATAATGTTAAACGTCGTGCTTGAAAAGATAATCCTTCTGTCAATCCATCTTCCACTGCATATATCGAATTGGCTTCAAGATATCCCCCAATAGATACCGGAGCTTTATTTATTGTTAGAGCTGGTCGATTGTATACCGCATCCATGTTAAGTTGAGTATCTGTTGTATCTGACTTCGTTCTTTTAAGTATATCATCCTCGTTTTGGGCTATTAAATTTCCACTGAGGGTGAACAATATTAAGGTAATGATCAAATAATTAGGAGAATAAAATATAGATGTTTTCATCGTCTGTTTTCGTTGGAAATGTTTTTAGTTTTTGTTCAGCAGGTCCTTGTAATACGGTTCCTTCATTGGAAAATTGGCTTCCATGGCAAGGACAACTATAGATACCCCCACCAACATTAAGCTCGCACCCTCGATGAGTGCATTTTAGTAAGGAAGCTATATAGTCTTCACCAACTTTATATAGACAAATAGGGAATCTGTATTTGTTATTTTGTATAAGGACAAACTCTCTTTTAGACACCTTGTTATTTTTTTCAAGAATAAACTCATGCTTCGCTATGGTTAACTTATCTACCTCTTCCTTTGCTGTAGCATAGTAAATTCCACTGCATGAATGTAAAAAACCTAAACTTGGTATTGTTATAGCAACAGAGGAAAGGGTTTGGATAAATTTTTTTCTTTTCATCATAATGAATTTATAAATTCAAGTAGTTGCTTTTTTTCCTGATTCGATAGGGCATTGAACTCATCCCTTGAATTTTTGGCTTCACCGCCATGCATCAAAATGGCTTCCTCAATACTTCTTGCCCTGCCATCATGTAAAAGAAACAAACCTCCTCCTTGTGAGTTTTCAGAAAGGCCAATTCCCCATAGCGGAGGGGTTCTCCATTCGGATGTTTCAGCAAAACCTTCGGTATATCCATCGTCCAGACCAGGACCCATATCATGAAGTAGTAAATCTGTATAGGGATGAAATCCTTTATTAGATAGTGCTTCGATAGGCGAATATCCCGTTTTCATGCTTGGGGTATGGCAGGCAGCACATTGAATTCGGGAAAAAATTTGTTTGCCAGATACAACATCAGGATCATTTTGATTTCGAGGTATCGGAGCTTTTAAGGTTTTTAAATAAAAAACCACCTCGTTAACTACCTGAGTACTGATTTCCGGGTCCTCTTCCAGCCCGCTATAAGGATCTATAGGTTCAAATAATGATGTAATACCTATATCTTGATTATACGCACCTACTGTTTGATGCAATAAGTCATAACTAATTGCCTTTTTACCAAACCTAAAAATATATTTACCTCCACGTGAAATACTATTTGGCCGAATTTGAACATATTCAGGAGGATATGCGAAATGAGCTCTACCACTTATTCCGTCGCCATTCTCATCATAAGGATCGGCTAGAGAAAGTATACTTTCATCTGGAACAGCATCCAAAAAACCTAATCCTGTGACCGCAGGCGCAACCAAGGTTGTGAAGGGTGCTCCTGGAGGTAGCTTTTCAGGCTGAAACCCCTGAATTGCTTTATTCTGTAATTGATTTTTACCATCCCCAAAGTCTGCAAAAGGATTTCCTAAAGTATCACTTTGACCGAATCTTATAAATTGATTAAACGGGTGACCTTTACCATCCCCAGAATGACAACTAACACAGCTAGTACCTACGAAAACGGGGCCGAGTCCAGTTTCTGCGGTAAATACTTCATCATTGAACGCTATATCCCCATTCAAGAACTGAATCTGCTCTTCAACTGATAATCCTTCTACAGGGCCATCAAGAAGTTCATTTTCCTTTGGAGGAACAGGACCATATTCATCAGCTAATTTTTCACAGGATGTAAAAAAAGCGATAAAAATAATTAGACTTAACCATTCTATTTTCATTACCTAAAATATTATTTAGACAAATCTAAAATTTATTTTTTAATAATCTAAATATTGAAAGTTATTATCTTAAGAATATATTTTTAAAGTTGTAGGAATATATAGTATTAAGCTTCTTAAAAGATTTACCAACGGCGAAAACCTCGTTTGTACGTTTAAAGTTTCTAACTTGGAAGCTTTGTATTTACTCCTATGAGACAGCCTACCTATTAGGAGTATTATGAAGGTTCTCAATAATATGAGTATAATTCTGGTCGCCCCTCCTTTAGAAGTACTTGAATTGAAATACCAGAGAACTCCCGATTCCTTATATTACAGGGAATCGGTTTTTAATTGAAGTATTTTGTTTACAAAAGGTCAATTTTCTACGCCTCTTAAAACTTCAACTTTTAAAA
Source organism: Zunongwangia sp. L-65 (assembly GCF_056859415.1). Taxonomy (NCBI): domain Bacteria; kingdom Pseudomonadati; phylum Bacteroidota; class Flavobacteriia; order Flavobacteriales; family Flavobacteriaceae; genus Zunongwangia; species Zunongwangia sp. L-65. The sequence continues at coordinate 86,700 of NZ_JBSXOK010000074.1, read as the reverse complement.
AGAAAAATAATGAATTCCATAGAATCATTAGATTAAGAAAAAGTTGGTAGGTAAACATTTTTAAATAATCAGGGCTTATGAATAAAGTCTTTTAAGACAAAAAAATACAATAAAAATGATGCAATGACCAAAAGGATTAATGAAAAAATTCCAAAAAGCTTTTCTTTTTTAGTTATTTTATTCCGGGAAGATTTTTGACCCTTCTTCTTTCTTCTATTTCTCCTATATTTTGACATTTTTCTTCTACACTTTCTTTTGGGTAAATTGCAAACTTATCGCTTTAAAAAGGGTTTATTCCCTCTAATTAGATAAAAATTCATTGTACTGTAGTCTTACAATTGCCTTAATTTAGGGCACCTAGGATACCATAGGAATATTTCACAAATAATTCTGTGGTCTTACTGAAGGTATGAAGCTCAGGAATTCAGTTAATTTCTAAAAAATAGTGACTTCATAAACTTAAAAATGCAGATTTGTTTTCAATCCTACTATCATTTTAAAATAAGTACAGGAACTTCTGATTTGAAAATCATTTTCCGTCTCAGCCCCAGTTCAGTTAGTTTTTCTATAAAGGCATGTTTCCTGTAAAGTAGCGCCAAAATATCTATGGCATTATCTTTCAAAAAACCGGTTATTTTATCTTCAGTTTTCCCTTCGGAAAAAAGGTGAACAGAAATATTCTGTAGATTAAAAAACTCCTCATAATAGTTTTTTATCTCCTGTTCTTTAATAACTTCATCTTTACTTTTAGCAAAATGAAATATAAAAAGGCGCGCGTTAAATGCCTTTAATAGATCAGCCAGAACCTTTAGTTCCCTATCAGGTTTCAGATTATCTGAATCCAGCGCCAGACAAATTCTTTTTAAACCAAAAGTTTCTAAATCTTCAGGTACAACCAGCACAGGGCAGGGTACATCCTTGCTCACTTTTTCACTGGTAGTTCCTGCAAGGTAACCTTCTACCTCACCTGCACCTTCTGTCCCCATAATTATCAAACCTGCTTTTTCTTCTGTTGCTAATTGATAAATTATATCTGAAGGTCTTCCTGGGGCTACCATACTCTTATATTTTATTGTCGCCAGACGTGGAAAATTTTCGAGAAATTCCAGCATTTTTTCTTTGTACAATTTCTGATAAGAACTAAAGTTGTCGGGAACCGGATAAACTATAGCCCCGTATCCGGCATATTGATAACCTTCAGAATAGGCATGAACAAAGATAATTTCTGAATTTAAAGATTCGGCCACCTTTATGGCATACTCAACTCCAATTTTGGAACTTTGACTAAAATCAATCGGAACTATTATTTTCATGGTTTTTTAATTTTAATTATACATTCAGTTTTTCAATTAATTGTTTAAATAAAAGCTTTATTGTTTAATCCACTTTTTGGCAATCTCCTTTTCCTCTAAGTCAAAATATTTTACTTCAGCATTGGTAAAAGGTTTCATGAACTTTGTAATCCAGTCCTGCCATTTTTTATCACCTACCATGGCGATTTTTTCATAATCTTTTGCGTGGGCAGTATCCATTTTTAGATCTTCCCACAGGCCTGGAAAATCCCAGCCGGTAAAATTCTCCATTTCAAAATACCAGCGTACGTTTAATCCTTTGTCCAAAATAGCATGAATAATGGGATGTACCTTCTCAATATCCATTTCGGATAAATCTCCCGATGCTCTGGTTGCAATAATATTATCTCCTGAAATCTCTATAATTTGTAACATATCTATTTTTATTAATTATTAACCGCCTAAATCGTAAAACCATTCTTCAGCTTTCATAATTCCTTCTTTTATGGCATTTCCCTTAGTATAATTCTTTTCTATAACCAGACTTTTAGCAATTTCCAGGGCTTTTTGCTTCACTGCAGGATGGAGGCCATCCAAACTGGTTTTAAATTCTTCAAAGGTCCATTCCATAGCTTCATTTTAATGGTTGAACAGTTCTTTTTCTTTTTCGGGATCCATCTCATTCTTTGACTTTTTGTCCAAAAAATAATCCAGCACGATGCCCACTATAATTGCTCCCACAAAAGCAACATACACCTGCCAGTTAAACTGAACTACCAGAGACAGGCTAATAATTATGGCCAAAATGGGTAGGATAGGTACTTTCCCTATGGAAAGGGGAACTTTAAAAGGTCTTTCTTTGTCAGGTGCTTTATAACGCAAAACGATGAGTGCAATATTCACAGCTACAAAAACGAGTAACGCCCCTAAAGAGGACATTCCTGCGACAATTTTAATATCTCCCAATAACAAAAATGCCGCTACCGCAGCCATAACCACCAGTGTAGTTACCCAGGGTACTTTCTGTGCATTGGTCTTGGTCATAAATTTTGGAAGCTCGCCCACGCTTGCCATACCGAAAAGCAACCTGCTAATGGAAATAATGCCACTAAAAGCCGCATTAGCCGTAGCAAAAAGTGCCGCAACTGCCAGGGCTACGGGCAACCAGGAATTTAAATTTGAAGCGGCCAGCGACAATGGGGAATTTACCTTTGCTATTTCTGCGGGGTCACTTATATTGAGTACCGTAAAAGATATTAGTAGGTATATAATTGTGGTAAACACCATTGTCAATAAAAATGCCCTCGGAATCGTCTTGCCCGGATTTTTTACCTCGGAACCCAATGCTGCCATATGCTCAAAGCCGGTATAAACAAAAAATAAGGTAGCAGTCGCTGCCAGGGTGCCGGAAAAGGACTCCACTTTAAAAAATTCTGATTTTGGTGGTCCTGTTTCCAAAAGTCCGACCGCAATAAGAATAAACAATCCCAATAGCTGAATACTGACCATAATGATATTGGCGGTAGATGATTTTTTGATGCCCGTAATGCTTATAAATGCAAGAATCAGTAGCACAGCATAGCTAACCAGTAAGGAAGGGATGTTAAAAAACGTATTGAAATACCCTGAAAAAGCAAGTAGCACCGCGGCGATGGTGGCCGAACTGTGAAATGCAATCGTCCAACCTGTTAGAAAAGATGGAATGTCGATTTTTGGAAAAGCTTTCCGTACAAAAATGAATTCTGCACCGGCATTAGGATAGGTAGAGGACAGCTCTGCATACGACATTGCCGAGACACTGGCCGCAATGGCGGCAAAAATAAAACTCAACCAAAGGTCTGTTCCCGCCTGTCCAGCGGCTGCACCAATTACAGTATATATTCCAGCACCAACAATGGTACCTACACCATAAAAAGTAAGGCGAAGAGTACCCAGAGATTTTTTTAATTCTGCCATAATACTATTAGTAATATATTATCCATTTCTATCTAAATTCCTTTTTTCCATCTCTGCCTTTACGATGCCACGCTCAATAGCCTCTTCTTTTGAACAATTTTTGTTCAAATAGAAATCCCTTGCATATTTTAATGCTACTGCTCTAATATTTTCATCCAGCACATTAAGCCTCTCCTGGTAATCCTTAAATAAATCCTCCTTCATTTTTTAAAATAGTTTTAGAACAAAAAACACCATAGTTAAAAGATATACAATATACGCTGCATCGAAAACGAATATCTGCCATCTGCTGAACCCGTGAAGTTCCTTGCTTTGATGGACAAATACTGAATATAAAAGCGGCATCAGTCCTACAAAAGCCAGGTTGACCCAAAACAACTGGAAATCTTCGATTGGGGTCGTTACCAGTGCCAGGGGGAAAAATGCCACTGTCATGGTAACGGCATTATCTGCAATCACACTGGTGGTACCCGCAGTCACTTCACCTCCCTTTACCACACTCCATGTTTTGAATATTTCAGGGGCGGTAGTCATAATTCCGGTGATAAACAACCCTCCAACAATTTCGGAAATATTCAGTGCCGAAACAATATTTTCGGTAGCTTTTACAATAAAAAAAGCCCCCACGGCTATGGCCAGGGCCCCTGCAACCGAAAGCCATATTTTCTTTTTATCCCATTCTACCTTCTGACCCTTTTCCCTGCCTTTTATAATGGCATGCGTTAAAAAAGCCGCATAGGCAGCCAGCATGATCCACCCATCAATGGGTTGTAATCCACGCCAGGCTTTGGGAAGCGTTAATATAGCCACCAACCCGATAATTACCAGATAGGGGATAGATAATACCGAGACGGAACGTTTGTTCAGGGCCAGCAGGTTGGCATCCAAATGTTTTTGATGCTCCTTATTGTTTTTAAACTTTCTTCTGGAAGCAAAGTATGCAATGGTTACCATGAGCGGAATGGAAATGATATTGGAACCAAGCAAATTCCCCAACCCGATATCAGATACCCCACGGGCGGCGCTCGTAATATTTATCGCCACTTCAGGGCTCGCTGTTACAATAGCCAGGAAAGCTGCCCCTGCAGAAGCAGTAAGCCCCCATTGTTTGCGCAGCATCTTTAAAGGGGTAAGGAGTTGATCAGCACCCCAATGGGCAGCCCAAGCTGCCAATCCCAATACTACTACCCAAAGCCAAGCGTTCATAACTAATCGATTTTTATAATTGTCCTGTTACTTTCAGTATATTTCAACTTTTTCTTATCCGATATTTTCTGGTCTTTTTTTTGTTGGCTTTGAAAGATCAGGAGTAAAATCACTCCCGTGCTAATCCAAACATCTGCGGTATTGAATACAGGGTCGAAAAAAGTAAATTCATTACCTCCCCATAATGGCAGCCATTCCGGAAGCCTTGTATCAATAATAGGGAAGTACCACATATCCACCACATTGCCATTTAAAAATCCGGCATAACCACCGCCTGAGGAGAATATTTCTGCAATATTGCGAAGTGCGGGATCACTTTTTTCAAAAATCAGTCCGTAAAATGCACCGTCAATCAAATTGCCCAATGCACCTGCGTATATAAATGCGGCACAGATTATAAAGACTTTTGCATATCCTTCACGTATCATCTTTTTGATATAAAAGGTCCCCCAAATAACGGCTACGAAGCGAAATAGTATTAAAACAAATTTGGCCAGATAACCTTCGCCAAATTTAAAGCCCCAGGCCATGCCGGCATTCTCCAAAAAATGTAAGCGAAACCAATCCAGGCCAAACACAAAATATTCCTCGCCATAATAAAAATGGGTCTTCACATAAATCTTTATGGCCTGGTCTATTACCAACAACAGTAAAATTAATAATGCTACACTACTTTTATTCATAATTTCCTTATTCTTGCCCAACGTCTTGTGCAACATATATTTGCATTATTTAGATAATTTTAAAATTCTTATGGCGCCCCGCATTACAAACGTGAAAACGATGCCGCCAATTACCAAATCGGGCCATTTGCTATCCAGAAAATAGACCAGCACCCCGGCCAGTATCACCCCGCCGTTTACGATGATATCATTGGACGTAAAAATAGCACTGGCCTGCATATGCGCCTCCTTACTTTTGGCCTTATTTATCAACCAGAGCGAAATAAGGTTCCCCAGTAAGGCTAAAATGGAAACTATGATCATCCATTCGAACATTGGTGTTTCACTACTTGTAAAAAACCTTCTTAATACCTCTGCAAAACCAAGTGTTGCCAATGCAATTTGAAAGTAGCCGCTGAATTTTGCCACCTTCTTTTTTCTGGAAATGGCACCACCTACTGCAAATAAACTTAGCGCATATACTATCGAATCTGCCAGCATATCCAAAGAATCTGCAATTAGGCCCATAGAAGAAGAAATCCACCCCGTGGTCATTTCGATAATGAAAAAGCCGAAATTTATCCCCAGGACCCACCAAAGGATTGTTTTCTGTTTGGATTGGTCTTCTATTACGGGAGGCTCGGCTTCTTCGGTCCCCATAAATTTATCACCTAATTTTAATTCTGAAATCGAGGCTTTGATTTCCTCATTCCCTTCAAGGTGATATACTTCAAGTTTTCGATTGGGTATATCAAAATCCAAATATTTCACTTGAGCATAAGATTCCAATTTCATCCGGATCATCTGTTCTTCTGAAGGACAGTCCATTTGACTTACTATAAAAGTACTTTTGTTCATTTCTCCCATATCACTTAACTATATTTTTCCTTCCTTTATTGGAAGTTAATAAGAGAATTACCGCACCGCCAATAGCTGCAAGTAATGAAGCTATCAAAATGCTTATTTTCGAAATTTTAATCAATTCCTGATCATTAAATGCGAGATTGGTAATAAAAAGGGACATGGTAAAGCCAATTCCCGCGATCATACCAATTCCAATTATATGTTTCCAGTTTAGTGTAATATGTAATTCGGAAACTCCAAGTTTTTGCCCGATCAATGTAAAAATACCAATCCCTGTTACTTTCCCAATAGCTAATCCCAAAAGGATCCCCAGCCCTAAAGAACCGGAAACAACCTCAATTAAATTTACATCGAGCTTTACTCCCGCATTCGCGACTGCAAAAATTGGAATGATAAAGAAAGTATTGAAATCAACAAGGGAATTTTCCAGTTTGAGCAAAGGAGGCCTTGAATTCTCAGTATCTGTTTTAATAGCTTTTAAAATTATTTGTTGTTTTTTATCCTGAAGAGGATTTAATTTTTCCAGCTCTGTTTTCTCAAGATTAGTAACGTTTGTGGCGGTCCTTTCTTTTAATATTTTACTGTCTAATTTGGGCACTATTGGAATGGTAATGGCAAAAAGTACTCCCGCAATAGTTGGATGGATCCCCGAATTAAGGAAGCAATACCATAAGATGATCCCAATAATAATATACCAAATCAAATTTTTGATCCCAGTCCAATTCATTAATAATAATAACCCAAATGCCCCCATGCCCGATCCAAGGTATATCCAGCTCAACTCGTTGCTATAAAACAATGCTATCACCAATATGGCACCTATATCGTCAGCAATAGCGAGGGCTATTAAAAATGTTTTTAACTGCCTGGGGACATTTTTTCCCAGTAGGCCAATAATCCCTAGTGAATATGCGATATCGGTAGCCATAGGGATGCCCCAACCCTTTATATTTTCAGTGCCTAAATTTAGGCTAATAAAAATGAGGGCCGGAACTGCCATGCCACCTAAAGCTGCCAACAATGGGGCTGAGGCTTTTTTAATTGAAGATAATTCCCCCACCATAACCTCCCTCTTCAATTCAAGGCCGGCAACCAAAAAGAAAATTGCCATTAGGCCATCATTGATCCATTCTTCAATTGTTAGCCCAAAACTAAGATGCTCGGAAAATTCAAAAAGCAATTCATCGCCAAGAAAATGATGATAGGCACCTGCCCACTTTGAATTAGCTAAAAGAAGGGCAACTATAGTAGCAATTATTAAAAAAATCCCCCCAGCTGTTTCCCTGTCGAGGAACTTTGTTGCCGTTTCCCTGATATACCCAATAGTGGATTGATTTCGAACTGATTGTCCCATTTTATCTTATCTGTTTTTTGAGTTCATTACTTAAACCTTAATATTTCAAAAAGCTCAGTAGCGTCTTAATTTTTAAGAACTTACTGTTAGGTCAACTTTAAATATGCAACGCCCTGTCTTCGGTAGCTGCCAGACAGGCCTCCTTAAAGGTCTCGGAAAATGTGGGGTGACCGTGTGACATTCTTGCAATATCCTCGGCAGCCGCCCTAAATTCCATCGCTACCACCGCTTCGGTATAACTGTCTGCTATGCGAGGGCCTATCATATGCACGCCCAATATCTCATCGGTTTCCTTATCTGCGATTACCTTGATAAAACCATCCGTATCCATACTTATCTTCGCCCGTGCGTTTGCCTTATAGGGAAAAGAGCCCGTTTTTATACTTCTATTGGTCTTCTTCAGTTCTTCTTCCGTCAAGCCTACACCGGCGACCTCAGGCTGGGTGTACACGATATTTGGGATAAGGGAATAATTGATATGTGGCTTTTGACCTGCTATGCTTTCGGCTACAAAAACGCCTTCTTCACTGGCTTTATGGGCAAGCATTGCCCCCCGGATTACATCCCCAATGGCATACACACCCTTGACATTGGTTTCAAGGTTTTTATCTACCGTTATCTGTCCTTTCTCATTGGTTTCCACTCCTATATTTTCAAGCCCTAAACTGGCGGTGTATGGTTTTCGGCCAATGGCCATAAGACAGTAATCGCCATCTAAACTCATTTCTTCTTTATCGGAAAGATTTTCCGCTTTCAATTCTACTTTATCCTCAGTTGCCGTTGCGTTTGTCACCTTATGTTCCAAATAAAAATCAATTCCCTGTTTTCTAAGGGAACGGTGCAATTGATGTCCCAGTGCGCCGTCCATAGTGGCGATAAGGCTATCAAAATATTCTACTATGGAAACCTTTGAACCCAGGCGGGCGAATACGGAACCTATCTCAACACCGATAACGCCACCCCCAACGACCATTAAGTGCTTGGGGATTTCCTGTAGGGCAAGGGCTTCGGTGGAAGAGATGATACGCTTTTTGTCTATTTTAATATTGGGCAGTGAAGCGGGTTTGGACCCTGTGGCAATGATGATTTTATCGGTTGTTATGGTTTCCGTTTTGTCCCCGCCCTTAATCTCAATCGTGTTTTTGTCCTTGATGGTGCCGTGGCCTTGATAGACGGCAACCTTGTTCTTTTTCATCAGATAATCAACACCATTGATGATTTCCTGTACCACATCCTGAACCCTTTGGTTCATTTTCAGGATATCGACATTGGCCTCTTTAACATCAATCCCAAAATTTTCGAATTGATGCTTGAGTTTGTAATAATGCTCAGAGGCTTCCAACCAGGCTTTTGACGGGATACAGCCCACGTTAAGGCAGGTGCCGCCAAGCGTGTTGTACCTTTCGATTATGGCCACTTTAAAGCCCAGTTGTGCAGCACGTATGGCACACACATAGCCACCCGGACCGGAACCAATAATTGTTAAATCATATTTATCCATTTTTCTGTTTTTTTAAGATCAAATCTTTCCAGCTTCACTCGAATTATTTGCCTTTCTGAAGGGCAGTCTATTTTGATTATTTTCAATATATTTTTTTCAATTTTCCAATTCTTTATACGCCAACAACTTCGCCACCTTGAAGGTAACAACCAATGGAGGGCCTTCGTGCGTTATTCGTATAGATTTTGCGTTTCTTCATCAAGCAAACCTTCAAACTCGGGCACAGGCCTTTTTTTCCTTTCATCTTCTGTTTCTACTACACCATTTTCTCTAATGTCATTGATCAACCACTGCATTTCCATTATTTCCCTGCGTTGGGCTTTGATAATTTCATCAGCCAGTTTCCTTACCCGTATATCCTTAATCTGGGCACGCTCACTTGTAAGAATAGCTATGGAGTGATGCGGAATCATACCTTCCATATAATCAACACCTGTAACAGTAATCTGGCTTCTCACCAGTCCAATGCCCCCGGCAATGAGCAAAATACCCAACGAAATGACGGCGATATTGGCACTACGCTTCTTGTACATATTGAGCATAAACAACAGCATGATGATAATCATGGAACCGGCCATGACCAGCGTCATAAAAAGCCTTGTTTCACTGAACCAGAAATGATCAATGATCTGGTAAGAGTTGGTATACATCAAGAAGAACATTGCTACCATGGCGGTTGCAATCATTGCAAAAAATTTTGCGTAATTTCCTTTTTTCATTTCTTTGTGATTATTTTCTTTTGAGTTCATTTGTTTTTGATTTTTTAATAGGTTTGTACTAATCGTTGACCATTTGGATAATTTGGGACAGCAAGGAATCGGAACCTACCCAAAGTCTACCACAGCAGTGGGTGCTGAGTGGTTACGGCGTCTAATGCCAAAACCAATATGGGCCTCGTGATAATAAATCCTTTTTTCATCCTTTAATTTTAATGTGAATGTTCACTGCTTTCCTTTTGGCCTTCTTCAGTTTCACTACCTAAGTATTTTCCTTGTGGGCCCACACCTTCAATATATACCAGTTGTGAGCCGTAGTGACCCGCCTGGGATACGGAATAGGCCGAAAATGCCATCACCAGCAACACGGCAATCTCGAAACCGCGTCTTAGTTTAAACCAAAACAGGCTTACCAATTTCATTACCGCCGCGACGGCACTTGACCACACGGTCCAGCTGGCATATTTATCGTGTTCTTCCAGTACTTTTTTGGCCATTTCGGTAAGTCCCTCGGTATCAGGATGAACCAAAGTGCCTGCTACATAGGCCCCTATAAATCCAGATCCCACTATTAACAGGATGACCCAATCCATAGTGTGTTTCATAACGAATAGTTGGATCAATTGCAAAATGGCGGCGAACAATAAAAGCACAATGGGAAAATGAACCACCATAGGGTGCAAATTTGGAAATTCATCAAAGTCTGCCTGCACATTCCCTGATTGCATGGCTACAGATGGGACGGTCATTAGTTCGGTGACATCAACGTTACTGGGCTCTATGCCTATAGCATAAGAAGGGGCTACAAACGCGATCACGGCAATTATTGCCAGGCTCAAAAAAATGTTCCTAATGTTCATAATTATAGTTTTAAATTAATTTCCGTTCAGTTTTTATATCACAGATAATTACGGCCGCAATCATGGCATACAGGACAAGATGGAATCCTTTCTTTGGCACCCTTGCCTTGGGTTTTCTTTGAACCTGTTTTGTAAAAGTCATTCAGCGGCTTTTATTTTTATAGATTTTGAGTTATTGATTAATTGATAATTGGTCTTAAAATCTTAATGATAGCCCACCTCCCGCACCAAAGCGGTTATCATAACTGCCCATTAGCGAAAAATTCTTGGATAAGAAATATTCTATACCGGTACTCCAGGTAATTTCTTTTTTAAAATTATCCCCTTGTGGCAACTCATCCACCCATCCAAAATCTGCCTGGTACTCGTAGGTTCCAAACAAGATGGTCCTTGGGAAGATCGATATGGCACGACTCAAACTTATCTGTGGCCGCAACTTACTGTCCATGCGAACATCAAGGGTAAAGAGGTAAGGGGTGAGGTACCGAATCCCGGCAATGGCAGTAGTTGTTATCTCCTCAAGGCTATCCTCCATTCCATTTTCAATATTCACACCACCAAAAACGGTCAAATAATCATATAGATACCTGTCATAAGCCGCTTCTACTTCCATATTTTTGTTCCAGCCGTATTCGGCCCTCAGGGAAAACTGGTTGCGTATGTTTGAACTTACCAGGTTCAATGCGGTCATATTGGAAGCGGCATCCACCATACCCCAAGAGTAGTACTGGTCGGTCTCATCAATAAGTTTGGACACAGGATATTCTTCCATCCTAGGGTCACGTGGCGTACCATAGCTTACTATGCGGGACATACCGCCTACCAGATGGTATAGAATATGGCAATGGAAAAACCAGTCGCCGTATTCATTGCCATAGAATTCAATGGTTACCTTTTGCATAGGGGGTACATTCACCGTATGTTTTAGGGGGGAATATTCCCCGTTCTCGTTGATGACCCTAAAGAAATGACCGTGCAGGTGCATAGGGTGGTGCATCATGGTGAGGTTATTGAAGGTAATCCGGGTTACCTCGTCCCCCTTTATCTTGATTTTATCCGCTTCGGAAAGGGGCACACCGTTCATACTCCAGATGTACCGTTGCATGTTTCCGGTCAGGTTCAATAGGATTTCTGTTACGGGCACATCGGGATCATAGTTGGTTTTTTCGGGGGCTTTTAAATAATCATAATTGTATTGTGAAAAAAGGCTCATTCCCTGCATATCTCCCGTTTCCCCCATTTTCATTCCACCCATATCAGCCATTTTCATGTCATCCATTCCAGTCTGTCCCTTCCTTTCAGGATCCTTTTCCATACCTGCCCGTCCGGCAGGCGGGTCCATTTTTGCCATTTTGGAATGGTCCATCTGCATGGAATCCTTTTTCATATTGGACTTCTCCCTGTTCATATTGCCCATACCTTCCGATCCGGCATTGGGCGCCATATCGTTCATCCCTTCCATCTGCATGGTTTCGTCCATTTGCATTCCCCAATCCTCGGCCATTTTATAGGGATCTACCTTACCGGGCCTAAATTTTAATGCCGGGGCGCCCATTCTCATCTTCATCTTGGCCATTTGCTGCATCATCCCTATTTTATCCGGCTTGGGAACGTCCGCGGCAGCAACGATTGTGCCCTGGCCCAGATAGGCAGTTGCGGTACCGGAACCATCCTGGGCCATAATCTTGAATTCCAACTTGCCAGTTTCCGGTATGGTCACGATAAAATCGTAGGTTTCTGCAACCGCAATAAAGGTTTTGTTCTTTTCTACGGGAACAACGTCCTTACCATCGGCTGAAACCAATAGTGGGTCTTCCCCACCAAAGGTCATCCAGAACGAAGTGGATGCAGAACCATCGATAATACGCAGACGTACTTTCTCCCCGGGCTTGAACTCGGGATATTCGACCTTTTCCTTTCCATTGATCAGAAACGCGGGATAGTAAATATCCGCTATATCCGCACTTTCCATGCGTTGCCTCCAGAAATTAAATTGTGCGCCCAAAGCGCCTCTTTTGATGACCTGGTTCAACGGTGTGGCCGTTCCCTTCCTGATGTTGTACCATTCCGTGCCCCGTTTTAAAAACCGCATTACGTCCCTAGGTTTCTCATTGGTCCAGTCTGAAAGCAGCAGTACCAGTTCCTTGTCATACTCCAAATCTGTTTCTTCCTTTGGTTGGATAACAATAGGGCCATAAACACCACTTTGTTCCTGAAGCATGGTATGGGAATGGTACCAATAAGTACCGTTTTGCTTAATTGCAAATTCATATTTCAGGGTTTCTCCGGCTTCAATGGGGGGTGTGGACAGGTAGGGCACCCCATCGTAGAAATTTGGCAACAGAAGGCCGTGCCAGTGTATCGATGATTCTACGCTCATCTCGTTCTTGACATAGATTACTGCGTATTCACCTTCATTAAATTCAAGTGTCGGTCCTGGTATCTGACCATTTATAGTCATTCCCATAACCTCCTTGCCCGCCTTGTTTACAGCTTCTTCCCGCAGTGTAAGGGTATATTCCCTTACGGGCAGGTTATCTACATTCCCTTCTACGGAAGGTTCGGTTTGTGCCTGTAACCCAACGGCAAATAAAAAGGCAAAATAGATAAATAGAGTTGTTTTCATTGATAAATTATTTTTACATTAAACTTTATTTATATGGTTCCTAATTTTCATAATATCCATCTAACCAGAAATGAAATAATATAGATTAACATTCAACCCGAACTTATCACAAAATACAGGCTTCTAAATCACTTTTATTTTTTATAAGCCAAAAGCCTTAATGCATTGACCACCACTACCAACGTAGAGCCCTCGTGAATGGCCACGGCTATCCCTATACTTGCCCAACTCATTATGGTCGCAGGAATTAAAAGGGCAACAACCCCCAAGCTAACCCATAAGTTTTGCTTGATTATCGCCTTCGCTTTTCTGCTCAAACCGATGGCAAAAGGCAAGGTTTCCAGTTTGTCTGCCATTAGTGCTATATCTGCGGTCTCTAAAGCCACGTCGCTTCCCGCCGCACCCATTGCAATACCAACGGTACTGTTTGCCATAGCAGGGGCATCATTGACCCCATCACCTATCATTGCCAGTTTATTTTCCTGTTCCGCAAGTTTTTTGATGGCCTCCACTTTTTCTTCGGGAAGCAGACTTCCGCGAGCTTCGGTCAAACCGATTTCCTCGGCTACAGCGTCGGCTACTTTCTGGTTGTCGCCGGTAAGCATTATCATTTTCTTGATGCCTATTTCCTTTAGTTGGGCAAGGGTTTCCTTGGCTTTTTCCCGTGGCGTGTCCATCAGCCCCAGCATCCCTATAAATTCATTGCCCCTTTTTATTAGCATCGTGGTCTTTCCTTCCCCTTCAAGCGCTCTTACCTTTTCTGATACATCGCTGGGAACACCTTTATCAATATCCTCAAAAAGCTCAAGGTTGCCTATGTAAATGGAATTCCCTTGATAGTTTGCCTTTATGCCCTTGCCCTGTACGGCCTCCAAATCATCGGCATCCGGAATCTTGGTGTCCTTCCCAAGCCGCTCCATCCCATCCCTTACAACAGCCTTTGCCAGGGGATGGTCGCTCAGTTCCTCAACCGCAATCGCGATTTCCAACAGTTCCTTTTTATCTATACTGCCAAAACTTTCGACGTCGGTAAGCTTTGGTTTTCCTTCGGTAAGTGTTCCCGTCTTGTCAAAAGCCAGTGCGGTAAGTACCCCTAAGTCTTCCAAGGGGCGACCGCCTTTTATCAAAACCCCGCCCCTTGCTGCTCTTGCCACACCACTCAATACAGCAGATGGCGTAGAAATGGCCAGCGCGCACGGACTGGCTGCCACAAGTACCGCCAGGGAACGGTACAGGCTTTCATTCCACGTTTCATCGATGACCAAAAAAGCAAAATTTAATACTATGACCAATAAGATTACCGATGGCACGTAGTACCGCTCAAACTTGTCTGTCAATAATTGTGTAGGCGATTTTTGGTCCTGGGCCTCTTGAACCATAGTGACCAAGCGGTTGAGGGTAGAATCTTTTGCCTCTTTAATCACCTTTATTTCGAGGGTATTGTTGCCATTGATAGTTCCTGAAAATACACGGTTCTCGTCGGGAATATCGCTTTTTGCTGTATATTCCTTATCGGGATTTTCTATTGGTGTTTTGTCCACTGGAACGCTTTCCCCGGTAATGGGTGACTGGTCTATACTACTATTGCCCTTTACAATAACACCATCAGCAGATATTTTACTGTTGGGGCGTACCACGATAGTATCACCTATCTGTAACTCTTCTATACCGACTTCAACGGTATCGTCATCCTTCTTTAATAGTGCGGTTTTAGGCGCAAGGTCTGTTAACGCTGCAATGGATTTCTTGGCCTTGCCCATTGCATAGTTTTCCAGTGCGTGACCCAAACTAAACAGGAACAGCAACAAGGCACCTTCTGCCCATTCGCCCAAATAGGCGGCTCCTGCAGCTGCGACCAGCATCAGGAAATCGATTTCAAATTCGCCTTTGGACACTTTGGTAATGGCCTCCTTTAGGGTAAAATAACCTCCAAAAAAGTAGGCTGCAATATAGAGCCCAAAAGGGATGTTAGCTGAAACCCCTGTATATTTTTCCAACAGGAAACCTGTAATTAGTGTGACCCCACTTAAAATTGCAAAATAGAGCTCCGTGTTTTTACCGAAGATGCCACCGTGGTCGTGATTGTGGCCATCGCCTTTGCTGTGTTTTTCCTTGTCTTTCATATTATTAATGGTTTTGTTATCGTTAATTAAGATTTAATCCAGTTTTGAGCCTGTTGTTTCTCAGAAATATCAAAAAATTTAACTTCAGACTTTATGAAAAAATCAGTTGCCTTCGCGGCCAATTCCTGCCATTTTTTATTGCCCACAAAGGCCATCTTGCCATAATCTCCCAAATGAGCCGAATCAATCTTTAGGTCTTCCCAAAAGCCTTTAAGGGTATAACCTTTAAAATCTTCCATTTCAAAATAGAAGTCCACTTTATGGCCTTTTTCTATGATGTTGTGGATAAGCGGATGCATCTTTTCCATATCCTTTTCCGTAAGTTTCCCGCTGATTTTAGCGGCAATAAGGTGTTCTTTTTCCAAGTTTATTATCTGTAACATATTTGTATATCTTTATATTCATCTATTTAAAATATTAGTGCGTTGTATGTGCAAATGATACGCTCTACACGTCACACTAATTTTCTTATTTCAATTACACTTTGTTTATTCATTGTTACCCCTTGTTTCTTTACCGTACTTAGCCTTAAAAAATGGGAAATGATGCGAAACCAGCAATAGTATAATCAATAGTGTACTGGTTATACCAATTAAATACATCCCATATCCTATGGCAATGCCAACACCAGCACTGGCCCAGATGGTAGCGGCCGTTGTTAACCCTGATATGGTATTCTTTGAACTGTCCCTAAAAATGATACCCGCTCCCAAAAAACCAATACCAGAGACAATATTGGCGACAATCCTGGTTTGGTCTGCCACTTCAATATGTGTATTGATGATAGTTAATAGTGCCGCTCCCAAACAAACGGAAGCATAGGTCCTTATGCCAGCGTCGTGACCATGAATTTCACGGTCAAGCCCAATCAAGAAACCCAGCAACAAGGCAACCAATAATCTGGGAATTAGCGTTATTTCAGTTTGCAAATCCATATCATAAAACGTAATATGTTTCAGGTTTCTTTTTCTCGGGGATGTCCTCATCACCTGTCATCTGCTTTAAATTAATTTCTATAGTTTGAGCCAAATCGGTCATTGGTGTGTCCATTGGGTCGTTTTCAAAGGGATCCTGCATTAAAATCGAGGTCTTCTCAATGGCTATAAAGATGATAGGGATAGCGATGGTAAGCCCAATTTCCACAGATAGGTAATTATCAGACAGGCCGAATGGTAGCATTGTGGCAAATACATAAATGATAAGGTGGATTAACAGGCTATGCGCTTTGGGGAAAACCGTATTTTTGATCCTTTCGCATTTGCCCATTGAATCGCAGAGACGCGCAATAGTGCTATCAATTTGTACCTGTTGGAATTTATTGATCACCTTATCGTTAAGGGCTTCTGATAAGGCTTCAGAATGTTTTAATAGAATAGCATTAGGAACATTTTGATCATTAATGTCCTGAATTTTTAAAAAGCCAGCTACCTTAGGGGAAAAATCCACTTTCCTTAATGACTCACCCAGTGCATAGCACCACGTAATTTGTCGTAAAACTATTTCTTTAATCCTAAATTCATACTGACCATCCTGCCGGTCATAAAAGGTTATGCCCTGTCGTACCAAAGTACGGGAGTCGTTGACAATGGCGCCCCAAATAATACGGGCTTCCCACCAGCGTTCATAGGCTTGATTGGTTCTGAAACCTAACAGTAGCGCTACAGCAGTCCCGAAAACACCTGTAACGGCAATAGGGATCGAAATTTTACTCAGAAAACCAAATTGGTCCAAAACACCAATTGCTATAGCATAAAATACAATAAATAAAATATCATATTTAATATATTTAAGAAAGGACCAGATGGATATTCGTTTATTTAAGAGCATTTCATTTGATTATTAAATTACTGGTTGTCCAATTTCAAAACCATTTGGGCAAATTGTACCTCTATGGTGTCATCGATACCCTCTATTATGGAATCCAAACCAGTATTAGAAACCAATAATTGTCCAGTTGCACTTATAAGACACGACATACGTAAACCTTGTTCTATATGAGTGATGGTTGCTTTAAATTGTGATTTAAAGGCTTTTCCTTGATAAGTAACATCTATCAGCCAATTAAAGTTGATAGGGTCGTGCCGTTTTGACAAAAAATCAACAGAAGGCACCGTACCGGTAAACCGAAGCATCAAGGGGTCTTCCTGCCTTTCCAGCATTGCGCTGATTTCAGGGTTGTTGGTCGATAGCGTTTTAAGGTCGAGTACCCCACTGACCACTTTGGAATCATAGTCGAGATATAAGGCCAATTTATGACTTTCTGCCTTAATGGGTAAATTCTCAACCATTGCCATCATCTCAACGTGGCCTTCTTCGGTCCTGTAAATTTTTTGGGCGTTCGCTTTCAGAAAACCAAAAAACAGGATTATTAAAACATAGTATTTCATCTATTGTTTTATTTCAGTACCGCAATTAGGGCAAAATTTTGCCTCGACTGGCACACTCTCGTTACAGTTACTACACTTGGACTTGCCTAAAGGTGAACCGCACTTTTTACAAAAGGCTGCGCTCTCTTCATTTTTCTCACCACAGGCCGTGCAACGAATCATAACCTTTGCATCTGGATTATTTTCCCTATAATCATAACCGCGCTTATTATGATGCCCGCGGGAATGATGGCCTCCATATCCGGAGCCTCTAAATAAATGTTTTAAAAATCCCATATCAATATATTTTTAGTTTATTCTTTTGTTAATCACCAATGCCATGTCATTACTCACTTTCAATCCATATTTTGGCCTCCTGTTTCTCGTCTGGATCGAAATATTTAATTTCGGCATTGCAAAATGGTTTCATAAACTGGGCCGCCCACTTTCGCCATTTTTTTTCCCCTACCAATGCTATTTTTTCGTACTCCTTTTCGTGGCCAACATCTTTAGAGAAATCTTTCCATAGACCTTCTATATGCCAGCCTTGAAAATCGTTCATCTCTAAATACCACCGAATCTTTAATCCTTTTTCAAGAATACTATGGATAAGGGGATGTATTTTTTCAAGATCGTGTTGATTTAATTTACCACTGGCGACCGTGACAACCACATTCTCTCTTTTTATATCTGTAATCTGCAACATATATTAAATGTAATTTGAACAAACGTGCAACGTAAGTGCCACAGTTATTCCCGAAAGCCCCCTATGAAGTTACTTTAAATTATACTGAGCCTTTATACTATGTATAAATCCCAGAGCTGCTAGCAGAGCGAGTTCTCCTAGGGCAAATAGATAAATTTTATTTTTTATCCTTTAGCAGGAACGCCCTGCGTTTTTCGAACTCCTTTTCGTCGATTTCGCCGCGGGCGTACCGCTCCCTCAGGGCTTCAATTGCCCTGTCCTTTCTGTTTTTCTGTCCCGGTGTGGGGTAGGGAATTAAAAATATCCAGAAGATGAGGATTATCCATAAACCCCACCATATCCAGTGCATTCCCCCAAAATATCAGTCGTCCATCATAATCTTTCTGTTTAAATTTATTTAACTTTTTTAATGATTTCCTTTCTCCATCCATTCCTTGGCCAAATCTTTTTCTTCAGGGCTAAAGAATTTAATATGTGCCCTTGTAAAGGGAATCAAAACTTCCGTAAACTGTTCCTTCCATTTTGTATTTCCCACCAATGCAACCTTTTTAACGCGTTCTTCGTTCGGAAGTTTCAGTTCAATGCTCTTCCAATACGCACTTGCGGTCCACCCCTCAAAATTTTCCATTATTAGTAATAAGCGAAAAATGATAAGACGGAAATATTTATATATCACATCTATGTCCCTAATTGCGGTACAAATTTTGTACGGCAGGAGGATATTTTATTTACACTTATTACATCTCCCCAGCGCTATTTTAATAAGGCACTACTGGAAGAGGATGGGATTCTATTTATACTTTTTCATCTTTCTATGTTATTTTGAATTAAATGGCATTCACTCTTTCTTTAAAATAAGCTGGGCAAATTTTATTTCTATGGATCCTTCAAGTCCAGGAACCACTTGATTTAAGCTTGGGCTTATAGTTTTCTCTATAAATCCACCGGCACTTAAAAGACAGGAAAATGTAGGACCTTGGGGGATGTGGGTCAATGTCGCTTTAAAGTAGTTTTGCACTTCTTTATTAGGAAGCCTGATCGTTACCAACCAATTAAAATCAATTGGTTCATGTGGGCGCAAAAGGAAATCCTCAACCGGGACCTTCCCGGAAAATCTTATCCATATAGGTGCTTGAGTACTTTTAAGATAGGTGGCTAGCTGTGGATTATTTGTGTCTATAGTTCTCAAATCTATGGAACCCGTAATTTCTTTACTTGTGTAATCAAAAAACATGGAAAGTTGATGGCTTTCCGCCTTAAATGCATTGCCATCTATATTAGCTTTTATAAGGATATGCCCCTCCCGTGTACTGTATATAGTTTGGGTATGCAGGATAGGAGCCAGCATTAAAAAAAATATAGTTAGTTGTCCTTTTCCCATTATTTTTCCTGCCTAATTTTTTTCTGGTCCTTTGGTTCATTTTTATTTTGAAGTATATTTACCCGGTGTTTATATTCTTCCTCGCTTATTTCGCCCCGTGCAAAACGCTCCCTTAGAATTTCCATTGCTCCGTCTTTTTTCCGTTTTTGTCCCGGGGTGGGGTAAGGAATTAAAAATATCCAAAAGATAAGAATTATCCAAAGTCCCCACCATATCCAGTGCATTCCCCCAAAATTCCAGTTGTCCATCATAATCTTTCTGTTTAAATTTACTTAACTTTTTTAATGATTTCCTTTCTCCATCCATTCCTTGGCCAAATGTTTTTCTTCAGGGCTAAAGAATTTAATATGTGCCTTTGTAAAGGGTATCAAAACTTCGGTAAACTGTTCCTGCCATTTTGTAATTCCCACCAATGCAACCTTTTTAACGCGTTCTTCATTCGGAAGTTTCAGTTCAATGCCTTTCCAATACGCACTTGCGGTCCACCCCTCAAAATTTTCCATTTCAATATACCAGTACACTTTATGGTTTGCCTGTATATGGTTTTTTAATTGAGATATCAAATTGTCATAATCGGTAGCATCCAATCTATTTTGAGCTACCATATATACCTTGCTTTCTTTCTTATAAATTTTCATCATTGTTCCAATTTTTTAAATCAAAAAACTTAATCCAAGTCATTGCTACATTTCTCACAGACTCCCTTGGCCACCAGATTGATATCCTCTGCCACATAGCCTTCGGGCAGGTTTATCTGAGGGATTTTGTGCTCTGTAAGGCACACGGTTTCCCCGCAACTATTGCAATGAAAATGTAAGTGAAGGTCGTTGCCAACCTCGCATTCACAATTGTCTTCGCACAGGGCATATTTAATGATGCCGGTGCCATCCTCAATTTGATGCACGATTCCTTTTTCTTCAAATGTCTTCATAGTACGGAAAAGCGTACTCCTTTCCGAGCTTTCGAAATCCTTTCCAAGGTCGCCTAAGCTAACGGCCACATTCAGTTGTGCCAGCCGTCTATAGGTCATCAGGCGCATTGCCGTAGGGCGGATGCCTTTGCTTTCCAACTTTTTTACTATTTTTTCCATTTGCTATAAAAGTATTTAGGGATCGTAACGCTTTATGGATTCCCCGGTTTTTATCTGGAAAGCATCTTCAATATCGGAAAGATAAATTATGCCATCACCTGGATCCGGTGTTTTCCCGTTTTCCAGCATGATATTGATAGCTGATTGGGCTTCTTCGTTTTGACATACCAGTTCTAACTTTACAACCGGACTGTCTGTTACACGGAAATCTAAAGAAGGTGATGCGCCTTTTGCTTTAAAAGCCCCGGTACCTTCCCCCTGGGAAAGCGTCATACTTTTGAATCCACTTTCACTAAGGGATTCTATCACTTTTTGAACTCGTTTCGGTTTTATAAATGCTTTTATTTCTTTCATTGCTGTAATATTAATTTTAGTATTAAGGATGAACCCTCTGGAATTTTAATTAAGACAAACATTTAACAGAGAGTCCATCCATCTAATTTTTTTAATTTAATGACCATGGGAAGTCTGGCTTTTCTGCATTTCAGAAACCAGATAATAGGCATTATTATAGGCAACCAACGTACCTTCAGGCAGAGGCTCCAGCAGTTTAATTTCAACCCAACCATCTTCATTTATTCCCGTTCTAACCTGCACTGGTTTCAATTCCCATTCGGTTTCACCATCTTCCTGGTGTTTTTGGGCCGTAAAGATGTAGGGATTTCCTTCTTCTTCAATTATTGCTTCTTCCGGTAAGGCAGGAACAGCTTCTTCACCGGTCCTGATTTTTCCGTTTATATACATCCCCGGAATTAGAAAATCTTCTTTATTATCGATTTCTGCATGCACATGTACCGCTTTGGGGTTTTGTTCAAATTGTTTCCCCACTGAATAAATTTCCCCGGTTAAATTACTGCCTGGAACCGATTCCAGTGTAAACGCAATCTTTTGGCCTTCTTTCACCTTATAAATATCTTTTTCAAAAACCATTAGATCGGCATGAACATGTTCATTATCAACTACCATAAACATACTGGTCTGAGGGTCTACATATTGTCCTACCTGTACCAGTACTTTTTCAATATAACCTCCAATTGGGCTTACTACCGGAATATATTCATATAATTCACCGTCTCTAACCTGGGAAGCATTTAGGTTTAACTGGCGTAACTGTGATTCATACCCCCGCACTTCACCTTGTACAGACTGGTAATCTGATTGGGTTTGTTGAAAAGATTTTCCAGATCCTACCTCTGCTTCATATAAACGTTTCTGTCTTTCAAATTCCTTTTCCAAAAATTGCATCCTACTATATGCATTAATATAATCAGACTGCATTCTGGTTAAATTTGGGTGAGAAAGATAAGCCAACACCTGACCTTTATTTACCTTATCCCCCTCAATAACCTTTATAGAAGTTATATTACCGCCTAAAATTGCCGTAACGGTAGCTTCATATTGTGGCGGCACTTCTAACTGGCCATTGGCTTCCACAATACCCGACAAAGCTTTTTTAGGCAAGGTATCTACTTTAATCCCCAGACTATTGAATTTCATTTCTGAAAGATGTACCGAACGCATCCCACCTTCTTCTTCACCGTGTTCTTCATCTCCTTCCTCACCGTGATTTTCACCTTCTTCGGTATTAGTAGTTGCAGTTTCACTGGAAGCATCTTCCCCTGCCGCAGGATTTTCTTTACATCCAAAGAATATGCTGAGCGTTAAGGCAAGCATTAGAATATTTATTGATCTTGTATTCATATCGATTTTCTTATTTTAATTTTTAATTTGAATTCTTAAGGTAATATTCCAGTTGGTAGCGGCTGTCGAGATAATCGTTAAAAGCACTCCAGGCATTTACCTCGATTCTAATGGCATCTCTTATATTTTGGAGAAATGTCACATAATCGATAGCGCCTTCCTTAAAGGCCAGCACTGATCCACCTTGTTGCTCTTTGGCCAGCGGAAGTGCTTCATCCCTATAATAATTCCATGAGTTTCTCCATTTGATGTAGTCTTCACGCATATTTTTATAGGCGGTTTCCAGTTCGATTTTATCCTGATAAAAGTTTTGCTCTGCAATCTGTCTATTTACTTGTGCTTCCTGTGTACGGCCTAATTCCGGCCCAAAAAACAGCGGAATTTGAATTCCTATTTGATATTGGAAGAAACCCGATTGCCCGGCTATTTCCTGCCTACCGTACTGACCCTGAAATTTGGGCAAAAATTCAGATTTTCGTTCTCTGGTAACCGCTTTGGCAACATCTATCCTTTGTTCCGAAACCTGCAGCAACGGATGATTTTCAAGCGACTCTACCAGAAAGTTTAAAGGTTCGTCTAAAGTTTCAACAGGCAAATCTGGTACATCATAGATTGTGTCACTAACGAACCATAGGTTTAAACGCTGTATTGATTTCAGGTAATCTCGGTACGATTGTTCCAGCTGTATTTTAACCTCATTCCCCTGATTTGAAGTAGCAAGATACTCCAGTTTAGAGGTAGCTTCTGTTTCATACCTGATTCGTGCTGCTCTTTCAATGTCTTCAAAAATTGAATCCATTTTCTTATATACCCGATACCTCTTTTTACTTGTATAAACTGAAGCCCAGGCCCTGCTTACTTCACGTTCCACTTCTAAGGTATTTAGTTCTAAAGCATTTTCAGCAAGGGCCACCCTTTCTTTCTGTAATTTCAAACGGGGAGCTATTCCAAAAACATCTATGCCTTGTTGTTGAACACCAATTTGGGTATAGATCCCATCAGAGCCATTTCCTACCTCTTCTTTTCCTGTAAAGATTTGGGTATTCCCAAAATCATAGGCGGTTTTACGCAATACTTCCTCACTTTCAATTTCAAGTTGGGCAGCTTTTAATTGTGGAAAGTTTTGGATTGCCATTTCTTTAGCCTCTTCCAAACTAATAGTTTGTAAAGAATCCTGTATTGGATTTTCCGATGACATTTCATCAGATTGTGCATTTACGGAAAAGGTTCCGCCTAACATCAAGCCAATTATCAAAATTGTGGCTAAAGATCGTGAATTGGAAGAACCAAGCTTGTTCTGTTCCTTTTTCTCTCGTCTCTTCTCTACAAATGTATAAAGGACAGGAAGAACAACCAGCGTAAGTAAGGTAGCTGTAAGCATGCCACCAATAACAACCGTAGCAAGGGGTCGTTGTACTTCAGCTCCTGCTGACGATGAAAAAGCCATCGGCAGAAATCCAAAAATATCTGTTGTTGCTGTTAACATAATGGGACGTATTCGTTCTTTGGTTCCTGTAAAAATTCTATCTTTTATACTGGTTACCCCTTCTTCTTTTAAGGAATTAAACCTGTTAATAAGCACCAGCCCGTTTAAAACGGCAACCCCAAACAATACAATGAAGCCTACACCAGCTGAAATACTAAACGGCATATCTCTTAACCAAAGAGCAAATATTCCTCCAATAGCCGCCAGTGGAATGGCTATATAGATCATAATTGATTGGGAAAAAGATTGGAGTGCAAAGTACAGAAGCACGAATATCAGAAATAGAGCGATGGGCACTACTATTTGTAAACGCCCTTTTGCTCTTTGAAGGTTTTCAAACTCCCCACCATAAGTAATGTAATATCCTGGAGGTAAATCTAACTCTTCATCCAATTTTTGCTGGATGTCATTTACCACAGATTCCACATCCCTCCCGCGGGCATTAACTCCCACATAGGTTCTTCTAAAGGTGTTATCCCTGGAAATTTGCATAGGACCCGGTACATAACTAATATCAGCTACTTCCTTAATCGGAACCTGGGTTCCATCCGGCAGATCTATATAGAGGGTACGTAAATCATCAATGCTTTGGCGGTGCGCCTCATCAAAACGTATTACCATATCAAACCGCTTTTCCCCTTCAAAGATCACTCCGGCCGTTCCTCCGGCAAAAGCTGCACTTATATAATCGTTAATCTTTTCAATGTCCAATCCATATTGCGCAATTTTTTTACGATTAAACCGCACCGTCATTTGTGGAAGACCAGATGTTCGTTCAGGGTTCACATCTCCTACGCCCGGTATAGTCTGTATTATTTCAGCCATTTTATCAGCTTTTTCAGCAAGAAGGTCTAAATCTTCGCCATATAATTTTACCGCAACATCTTCCCTGACCCCGGTAAGCAGTTCATTAAAACGAAGCTCTACAGGCTGGCTAAAAACCAGGTTGACTCCCGTAAGTTCTTCATTAAGTTTCTCTTTGATCTTTTCTATCAATTCCTCTTTAGAACTTGCCGAAGTCCAATTATCCATATCCTTCTCTAATACAATAAACATATCGGCAATATCCATAGGCATTGGATCAGTAGGGATATCGGCAACCCCAATCCTCGCTACGGCGGTTTCTACTTCCGGGAAATTCTCAAGAAGGATATCTTCTATTTTTGTGGAAACATCGATTGTTTCACTCAACCCACTTCCAGGCCTGATTAACGCCTGCATGGCGATATCCCCTTCATCAAGTTGAGGGACAAATTCCCCTCCCATTCTGGAAAAGATAAAACCGGCTACTATAAGTGAGACAACCGCAGACCCCAATACTATGAACTTCAATCTTAAAGCTCCTTTTAATAAAGGCATGTATCCTTTTTGAATCCCTCCAATAATTTTATCACTAACTTTTTCCAGCCAGCGTTCAAACTTTCCAAACCAGTTCTTTTTATTCTGAATTGGTTTCATAAATAAAGCAGACATCATAGGGACATAGGTAAGGCATAAGAAAATAGCACCTATCATGGCAAAACCAAAAGTAAATGCCATTGGCCGAAACATTTTCCCTTCTACCCCCGTTAGAAAAAGAATGGGCGCAAATACGATAAGAATGATAATTTGTCCAAAAAAGGCGGAACCCATCATCGTACTTCCGGCATCATAGGCTACTTCATCCATTTTAGCCTTATTAAATTTTATTTTGCCGGAACGCATCCGTTTTTGTATTTCATATACCGTACCCTCAATGATGATCACAGCACCGTCTATAATAATTCCAAAGTCAATAGCTCCCAAACTCATTAGATTGGCCCAGACATTAAATTGCTTCATTAATATAAAAGCAAAAAGAAGTGATAAAGGAATGGTAGTCGCTGTTATAAGTCCACCTCTTAAGCTACCTAATAGTATCACCAGGGCAAAAATCACGATTAAAGCACCTTCCAGAAGATTCTGGGTCACGGTACTCGTAGTTCTTTCAATTAAAACACTTCTGTCAAGGAAGGGTTCTATTGATAAACCTTCAGGCAAAGATTGTTCTACCGTCTCCATACGATCCTGAACATTTGCAATTACTTTATTAGGATTTGCACCTTTCAACATGAGCACCATACCGCCAACAGCTTCACGGCCGTCCTGGGTAAAAGCACCATAGCGTACCTGGCTACCAAACTGGACCTCTTCAGCTGCATCTCCAATTGTTACAGGTACTCCATTTTCATTCTTGATAACAATAGATTTTATATCATCTAGTGACCTGATTAAACCCTCACCACGGATAAAATTGGCCATATTATTTTTTTCTATATATGCACCGCCTGTATTAACATTATTTTTTTGCAGGGCATCGAAGACTTGGGAAATAGAAACGTTTAACGCATTCAGTTTTTCGGGATTAATGGCAATTTCATATTGTTTTATAGAGCCCCCAAATGAATTTACCTCTACTACACCTTCGACGAGGGTCATTTGACGCTTTACGATCCAATCCTGGATGGTACGCAATTCCGTAGGGGAATAAACAGTGTCATACTCTTTTTGGGGCTTTATCGTATATTGATAAATCTCACCCAAACCTGTAGTAATGGGCCCCATAGCGGGACTTCCAAATTTTTCAGGTATTTGGTCCCTGACTTCGTTCAGTTTTTCCTGAACCAGTTGACGGGGTTTGTAAATGCCCATATCGTCCTCAAAAACAATTGTAACCACGGAAAGGCCAAACCGGGAAACAGATCGTATTTCCGTAACCCCGGGCAGGTTCCCCATTGAGAGTTCTACAGGATAGGTTACAAATTGTTCAATATCTTCTGTTGCAAGATTAGGTGATTGGGTGATCACCTGAACCTGGTTGTTAGTAATATCTGGCACCGATCCCAGGTTGACGGTCATCATGGACCAAATACCCGTCCCTATCAGCGCTAAGGTAAGTAGTCCAATAATAAATTTATTATTAATGGAAAATGCGATTATCTTATTAATCATATAAATAAAAATTTAATTCAGTTAAAATTCTTGATAATAATTTTGTGCCTAACAAAATCTATCAATAGGACCAAGGATCTAGTATGAGAACCAGGATTTGGTCAAAAAAGGATATAATTATCCTTTAAAAAAACTGAATTATGCCTGTGGTGGCTGTAAAAAGGAAAGAATAGGTTCTTCCACTGAGCTGTCAAAATGGACAAAGGCTTTTGATGGAATTTCAATAATCAAAGCCTTGAAATTTGAAGAACCGAAATCTACTGTATGCACATGGCAGCAATGACAACTACAAAAAGGAGGGCATAAATCTGCTACTTTATCATGTGAATGGTCGATATCTAAATTCTGCGTAGCAACCACTGTTACTTCTGAATCAGAAATCACTTGTGAAGTATCACTATCATTACAGGCTAATAAGTTAAGCCCGAATATATATAGAGATAATATGACAGCGATAATTTTCACACTACAAAGATAAAAAAAAATCAATGCACAGATTGTGCAAAAAGAATAGGAACAGATTTCAAAAGGTTTATCACATAATTTGATAATAATTTCAATTAAAAAATTACCAAGATCTTATACTGAAGAATTAGAACATTGTTTTTTAATAAGCTATTTAATGAAATAGAGAATTATACAAATCCTTCAAATTACTAAGTTACACTTCGAATGAGATAGGAAATATCCCCAAATAATGTTAATTAACATTATTTTCTATTCAAATTTGGCTTTCCAAAAATGTTGTACCTATGTTGTACCCAGTCCATAAAAAAAGGCCTTACATTTCTGTAAAGCCTTGTCATTGCTAGTAGCGGGAACTGGACTCGAACCAGTGACCTTCGGGTTATGAGAATAGGGACAATGCTGAACTGATCCTGCCCTGGCCGAATTAAAGAAATCCTCGCATAGCAAAAATATTAGAAGAGGATATGGGTTATGTGCGCGTCAATTAAATGAAGGAGTTTCCAGGATCTATAGCTCAATGGAAAATTCTATGTTGCCTTTGCCCGAATACAAAGAGGAAAATGGAAATGTATATTTAAGCCTAAGAAATAAAATAAGTGAACATTCGAAAACAATCCACGATAAAGTAGTTTTGAAAATTCAAAATAAGTCGAGTTCCTTTAATCAAACCCAAAGAAAAATTTTAGGCTATTTATTTAGAAATCAAAAATCAATAAAAGAGGACTTAGCCAATTTTTGTAATACGCATATTAACACCATTTCTCACCATTTAAATTATTTTATTGAGGAAGGAATTATCACAAGATTAAGTGAAAAACAAAGAGATCCTAATGCTCTTTTTACTCTTAAGAAACATTAATCCTACTTTAAGCAACGCAAAAGAAAATTTGTTTTTTCCTTATTTTATGGACTATTTCAAAACTTAAGTAACACTCACCTTAAAATAAGCAACAACTTTCTAAATTGATATCTAAATTAAGCCTTCAGGTTTTCCTCTTTTCAAGAATCATTACTGCCCTTACTAAAGGATAAGTTAATTCAAAAGTATAAGAAATTATATATTGCTGCCTTACCCATATCAGAGTATCTGAACATTCCCGCTTTTTGTAAAAAACCATTTTTAAAGGAAGTAAAACTTCCGAATTGAATTCAAAACCAGGCCAATTTTTGAGCTGCCAGTTCCACGCCATGAGCTATAAATTAAATATTACAGCTTAACAGACATCAAAAATATAAGCTATAAAAGTAAGTTTTATAACTCATTGAATCATTAACGGTTAGCAATAGCTAGTCTAAAAATTTTATACATAAATATAAGTCCATATTTTCAGAATCCCTAGCAAATCGAAATAATTACTCTTATTTTCTATGGTTAAAAGTTAAATTTTGTTAAAGCGAGACCAATCCGGTGACCAATTTTTATGCAGCCCTGGAACAACTTATAAATAGAAGGATTTTAAAAATTTGGTCGTTCCCTCCGACTCCACCAAAACACTCCCGAAACTCTAGGAAATTTCGGGAGTATTTTTGTTTTATACATTCCTGATTTTATTTACTACAGTTACCTTCAATAATATCTTGCCTACTCGGATTATATAAATTAGACTCTATAGTAAGGTTACTAATAACATCTATATAGGACTTTAAGATACAGTAATCACTTAAGTTTTTATTATTATTTAAAGTTAGATATCTTATAGATTTTAAGTTTTTAAACCCATCTATTACTTCTAAATTCTTATTTTGATGAACTGAAATATCCAATACTTCCTTGAGATTCTCAAAACCTGCCATTGATCTAAAATTGTTATTATTGTAAATATTCATCCCTCCTAGCTTTTGCAAATTTTGAAAACCACTTATAATTTCTAAATTTGAATTATCATTAAGGGCTATATTTCCTTCCATAGAATCAACTTTATTGAATCCGCTAACGGAAACCAGATTGCTACAGTGTTCTATTTGAATACCATGAAGAGTAGTTAAATTTGAGAGATCCTTAATATCACTAATTACATTAGAATAACTTAAATACAGAAAGCCTGCCTCTGTTAAACTTTCTAAACCATCTAACGATTTTAGATTAATATTATTATTTATTCTAAATGAATATCCTACAGAGGCCAATTTTTCAAGACCTGAAAGAGAAGTCAACTCCCTATTATAACTTATCTCTATTTCGTCTTCTACTGTTTCTAAATTATTTAAACCTGTTAAATCAATAAGTTGATCGTTATCTGATATATATAAATTATATTCAATATTTGTTATATTCTCAAGCCCCTTAAGGCTTCTAATCCCCGTAGCTGCAATGGTTATATTTCTGACATTTTTCAAATTTTTAAATGAAGCTATAGACCGAAGACTAGGACTATCTTGAATTTTTAATCCAGCTCCTATATTAGAAATATTGTTAAAACCGGTAAGGCTATTTAGAGATTTATTCTTCATTGTAAAAAAATCGCCTCCTATTTTTCTCAAGTTCTGAAAGCCTAAAACTGTTTTTAGGTTTTCATTGTCATGTATTTTCAAACTCCCATACACTTCAGTTAGTTTATTAAAACCATCTATAGATATTAAATTTTCATTTTCAGAAATTTCTAAATCTCCATCTACTTTTTCAAGATTGCCAAAATCTGGCAGTGCAATTACAGACTTATTATTTATGATTTTTAATTCATAAAATGTCTTTAAATTTTGAAAAGCATCTAAAGAATTTAAGGCATTATTATCTCTAATTAGAATATTCAAATTCATATTTTTAAGACTTTCTAACCCTGATAGTGATGTGAGCATATGGTTTTTTTCTATATAGATAGAACCATCTTTTATTTCGGTTAGATTGATTAACGCAGCAATAGATTTGAGCTTAGAATTGTCGTAAATTTCCAAACCTCTATTTATATACTCCAAACTCTCCAATCCTTCTAAAGAAACTAAATTATTATTATATTGAAGTCTTAGATAACCGCCTATAGACTTTAAACTATTAAGACCAGACAAATCCGTTAAACCTTCATTATTATATATATCTATATCGCTCTCTGCATTCTTTATTTTATGAAAACCTTCTAGGCTAGTAAGTGATGGGTTTTCTCCCACAACTAAAACATCTGAAAGAGATTCGATATTTTCAAATACCTTCAATGAACTTATCATTCTATTGTTTCTAATAATGATAGCCTGAGTTTCTTTTAAATTCTCTAAAGCAGCTATAGAATTTAAAACAGGATTACTTTCAATGGTAATACTCCCCATCTTTTCAATATTTTCTAAACCATGGAGAGTTTCCAAATTTTCATTATTTTTTAAAGTAACGTAGCCTTTAATTTCGGTAACCGTTTCTAAAAAAGATAAGTCTTTAATTTGCCTATTACTTATATAAACATCCCCATTAATTTTAGAATAGCACCCCATTGTGAATTGATCTATATCCTCCAGATTTTCAATATTAATATTTTTATCATATACCGCTTTGCCACAATCAGTTGTAAAGGTTTTAACTTCGGAAAGTTCACTTTCTAAGGTTTCACAAAGCGTTTTTAAATATACGTCGTAACTCTGGTTCGTTGACAGACCATTTATTGTATAAGGATTTGTAGAAATGATTTCTTTTTTCCCCTGCCCTGGAGTAAAACCATTCTCTCCATATTCTATTTCAATATTTAATTCATTTTCATCTGGATCCCATTGCACAACTGCAGAGCCATCTGTAATCTCTGCAATACTAATATTCCGAGGTAAATCACATGTTGCTACTTCTTCTTCCTGTCGACCATCTTCCCCTGGCGAACATCCAAAAAGCATATTTGCAAAAATAAAAGTGAACAGTATTTTTTTCATATTTGATATCAGAATTAATAAAAATCGACAATAGTTGAATCTCCCTCTCTAGCCTGATAATAGATATATATAGGCGTTGGAATATCTTCATATTTCGCATGATAAGAAGGAAACATGCTATAATTATTTGTAAGTGGAACTCTTAATTCCGTTTTATCTGAGTTAAGTTTTACGTAATGCCCATTGTAGGCATACACCCTACCATTATGTGCGCGGATCAAAACTCCGGGAGCTAAGTTTTCTCCATAAATAATTAATGTGTCACCTCTTACAAAACGTTCTTTATTAACGCCGGTAATCTTTGGAACATCTCCAGAAACTATATCAAACTCTCGTCTATAAGTGCTGAGTGTTTCACCGCTAACTTTGTATTTGAGCTCATAATTATCTACCGAAACTATGTTTTCTGGAAAATGAATTAAAAAATTATTTTCTACACCCAAGAGATCTTCACGATCGTAAGTTTCGTAATTGGAATATTCTAGCACATAAGAATTTTTATCATTCTCAAGTACCAGAGAAGAATTAGGGAGATTTAAGTTAATATTTAATCCGCTAATGAGCGGGATTGCATTACTATAATATATAGTCCTCAAAGAATTAAACCCTATTAGAAATGGATTGTATTGATAATCTACAGTAGATCCATCTTCAGCAATAACCGTAAATATTGCTGGATAACTATAATTAATAAAACCTTCTTCGTAACTATAAGTAAGTGAAGCGCCCTCAGAAATTTCTATATCCACTAATTCTCCTCCCGCATTTAATGGCAGAGTGATATCTATAATTTTATCAACTTGGTCTATCACTGCCTCGTAATTCTTACCCTCGAATTCCATGCTCACACTTAGTATTTCTTTATCTTCAGATAGTGCTCTGGTGTTCGAAGTTATTACACGATAAGTAGATTTTTCACCGTTTTGAGCTGTAACCGTATAATCTACTGGATTCATAAAATCTTGTGGTATTTCTGGATCAGGGCTTATTGATGCAAATTCCGATATTTCAATATCTGCAACTAAATTAGACTCTCTTTCGAGACCTATAGTATTTATTGATATTTCCTTTGAAAAATGATTAACCTGTCCCTGATAGTTTTGACCATCTACAAACAATTCAAAACTTAATATTCTGTTCTCACCACTTTTAGGCTCTTTATCCTTCGAACATCCAAAAATTATCATGAGCGTACAACACAAAATGATTCTGAAAAAACAAAGTGCAACTCTATTTTCACTCTGATTTTTTAACATAATTTTAAAATTTTCCAAATATACATTTTTATATAACCCTTGGGATTAAAAATAAAAAATATAAGGAATCCTGAATTCAAAATTATTTATTTTTTCAAACAATCCTTTAGATAAGGTAGTAACATTAACTTTAAGATATTGCATCTGGAACTAAACTTTGAGGTATTATTGATTTTCAATCAGTTATAAAATGTTTGAAAAATAAGCGAAATAATTTCTTTTTTACATATATTTAACATCTAGGAATAAGCCCATTTCCAAACAATATAAGCACTTAATATTGATTCTAGATTTTCGCTTCACTTAGTTTTTTCGATAAAATCTAAAATAGCGTAATAGAAGGAATTCGAAAATATATGAAAAAGCATCAAGTACTTTTTGCGGTTCTACTTTTTACTGTATGTAATTATAATTTAATAGCACAGCAATACGTGGGAACTTTTAATTCTATTGACGAAATAGTTTCACTAGGAGATAAAGATTATTTCGTAGCAGATGATGGCATACATGGTAAAGGACTCTGGAAAACCGATGCTACGCCTTACGGCACATCGATGGTAAAAGATATTCTAGAAGGGAGCTATGGTAGTGATCCGGAAAATTTATTTGTTTTCAAAAATCATATCTATTTTTCTGCAAATAATGGTATTACTGGCCATGAACTCTGGAAAAGCGACGGCACTAAAGAGGGAACAGTTTTATTAAAAGATATACATCCTTCACATCGTATTGGATCCAATCCAAGAAACTTTACAGTCTACAAAGGCGAACTTTATTTCACGGCATCCAATAAGTACAATAATGGCCCTCAAAAGCTATATAAAACAGATGGAACCTCTAATGGAACAAAACTTGTTTATGCTGACAATAGTTCCAGTTTTGCAAACTTAACCGTAGCCAACAATTTATTATATTTCTCTAATGGCCAAATATTATATCAATATGATGCAAATACGAATAATGCAAAAAAAATAGATATTGATGAATATTATTCGGTAGCAGAATTAAACAGTTTTAATGATAATCTCTATTTTATAACTCACACATCCTATCGTGGTAACATAAGACTTTATCGTATCACAGGATCAGGAGATGTTATATTATTAAAAGAATTTAAACAAAACAAATACGGTAATCAGGACATTCATGACTTTACAAATGTGGGAAATCTTGTTTTCTTTTCTAAAACTGAAGATGATGGCTCTAGCGATTATAAAAATACGCTATGGAAAACCGATGGATCTCCAGAAGGCACCGTGATAATTAAAAGTTATGATTGGCAACGTCATATCTACGGCTCCAGAATTTCTAACTTTATAGAGTACAAAGGAAAACTGTTTTTTAATGGAGGTCGAGAAAATGAGTTTGCCCTTATGCAGTCTGATGGTACAACTGAAGGAACTGTAGCTGTTACGAACGAAAATAAAGTTAATATCAATTTCGATAGTAGGTTTGTAAAAGCGAATGGTCTAATTTACTTTGCTAGCGGTCGTAATGTCTGGTATTCCAATGGTTCTGAAACCAATACAAAAAAAATATCCAATCTTACTTTATCTCGTAAATCTACCGGAGAATTATATTACCTAAAATCTAACGGTCAAGATGTATATTTTAGAGCAAGCTTACCTAACTTACCTAATAATAACTATTACAATCGTAGTGCTTTATATTCTACCAAACCTGGCGCTAATTTAACGGTCTCCAGTAAGTACACCACATTTAATAATGAACAAAAATTAAATTTAGAATCTAAAATCGACAGTGTTCTGAAAATTCAATTTCAACTAACCAATAATGGAAATAGTATTCTTACTTTCTCTAAAATTGAAGTTATAGGAAAAGCATTTTATTTAGATGGCAAAAACCAGCAAAAAAATTTAGAAAATAATCCATCGGGATTTTTTCCCAGGCAATTAGAAAGTGGAAAATCTGCTTATTTTAATCTTTATTATTATCCTGCTGAAAAAGGTCATCATAAAGGAATGCTAAAAATTTTTAGTTCTGATACTCAAACCCCTGAATTCAAAATAAATTTAAAAGCATACGCAAACTCTTCCGAATCAAATGAAAGTTCGGAAACTATGCTTCTTAAAAGAGAAATAACATTTGAACAAAGTAACATTCAACTTTCTTCAAATAGTTTTCGGGAAAATACACCTATATCCAGTATAATAGGAAAGTTTAATGTTAACAAAACTAATGATTACGAATTTAGTTTAATCCAAGGCGATGGCGATTATGACAATTCAGCTTTCAAAATAAATGATAACAATCTAATTCTGAATAAAGATTTTAAAGCGATATATCAAAACACAATAAGTTTAAGGGTAGCTGCTAGAAACAAATCGACAGATGAGATCATTGAAAACATTTTAGTCTTGAGAATTATAGCTGCATCAAATGAGGGTAATACTACAGATAAAGAATGCTCTATAGAAATTGAGAATATTCTGTATAACCTCAACGATGTTGTTCACCTTAAAAATAAGGAGTTTGTCGCTGTAGGTACAAATCAAACTATTTTAAAGACTTATGATGCAGGCGAAACATGGCAAAAAAAACATAAGGGTGACTTTAGAAACCTGCATCAGGTCAAATTCGCGAGCGATAAGATTGGTTATTGCGTAGGAGAACGTGTTTTACTGAAAACTCAAGATGGCGGAGAGACTTGGTTTCCGCTAAATTATCCTGAAGACGATTATCCATATCCAAACAAAGTGGCTTTTATTAATTCGGAAATTGGTTTTTTATATGGCGATGAAGGTAAAATCCTGAAAACTGTTGATGGTGGTAAAAATTGGATTAAAAAAGAGCTTGGCAATGATGATCTTTATTCGGTTTCTTTTATAAACCAAACTACAGGTTATATATGTAGCTCTAATACAAATAAGATACTTAAAACCACCGATACTGGGGAGACCTGGCACTCCATTGATCTAAATATAGATTATAGTTATGGTAGAAAATTTGCTGATATTTATTTTTTAAATGAGCAAAATGGTTATCTATTAAGTAGAGCAGGTGAAGTTTTTATTACTAAAGATGGCGGAAATTCTTGGATTAAAACCAAAAAGAACATAGATGGTACAAGTAAAAAATTATACTTTAATTTAGACAAAACCGGTTATTTATTGTCCAATACAGGGCTATATAAGACCGAAGATCATGGAGAAACGTGGAATAATCTTTTTTATTCCTATAAAATAGATTTTACAGCATTTGCCAATAGTAAAGATGATAATTATTCTATTATAGTTGATGGAGATGATTACTCATTTAATAATGGAATTGCTATCAAAAGTCCTAATAAGGAGTGGAAAATAAGATCAAATATCTCACCCGCTACTGGAAACTACGCAGTTACAGCTTTTGAAGATAATGTTGGAATATATTTATCTAGAAACGAAGCATATCGTACTAAAGATAATGGTTTAACCTGGAGTGAAATAAGTCTACCAAATGAACACGGTATAGTGACCCATGCTGTGATTAGAAAAGGAGTGTACTATGCTACAGGTCGGTATAATTTTTATAAGAGTATAGATCATGGTGAAACATGGATCAAACTGGGAGCTTTAGATTATAGCAGATTTTTTCACTTTATAAATGATCAAACAATAATAGCAATAGGAAAAAGCGAATCAAATGGAATATTAAGATCTGTTGATGGCGGTGAATCATGGAATCTTACCTATGAGGATTTTATTATAGCATATGACCTGGATTTTATAAATGAAAAGGAAGGTGTAGGTGTAGGGCTGAATGGAATTATAAAAACTGTAGATGCCGGGAAAACATGGAGGAAAATAAATATTCCTAAAGGACAAACAGAAACGAGTTCTTTCCTTTATTCGGTTGAATTCTATGAAAACATTGGCATAGCCGGAGCAGAGCAGGGAATTCTGTATAAATCGATCGATAAAGGAAATACCTGGAAAAGAGTTTTTACCACTATTAGCGATAAAACTGAATTTCTATACGCCAAATCGAAGAATGAATGGTATGCTGTAAGTGGCCCAATACTTTATAAAAGTAGCGACGCAGGAGAAACTTGGAATGCTGTTAAAAATATAGGAACCAGTTTAGATAAGTTTTATAAGAATGGTAAGAATTTATATGCAAATAGTACTGATCCTGAAATTTTCAATATTTCTTTGGATAGTAAAAATACTCCCAACATATCAAACATTGACGGGGACCTAGAAGTTGTTGAGGGAACAAAATCAACTTATTCAGTTCTTAATGAAAATGCTATTAATTATAAGTGGAGTGTATCGGGAAATCCAGAAATCAATTTCCAGCAAAACTATGCTGAAGTATTATGGAAAACGCCAGGCACATATACTATAACTGTAACTCCTATAAGCTCCTGTTCAACTGGACCCCAAAAATCAATTGAAGTAAAAGTTCTGGAGAAAAATGATTATGACATTAAAATTACAGGAGACACAAATGTCAAAGAATTTTCCACTAATAAAACTTACAGAGTTTCTGAAAAAGAAGGCATACGATACCAATGGTTTGCCGATGGTGTTGCAAATATCACTCAAAATAAGAATACTATTTCGGTAGATTGGGGACCACATGGTACAGGAACCATTCAAATTATTGAGACCGATATCAAAACCGGCATCAGACATTTTGCTTTTTTAAATATTAATATTGAAGAAATCGAGCTTGGTGCCGCAATTTTAGAGGTTACTAATGCGACTTGTATTGGTAAAAAGAACGGAAAACTAAAAATTAATACAGGAGATTCTTCTATTCCATATACCGCAGTCCTTACCACGGGGAACGAAAGATTTGTAAAAGATTTTGTGAATGATCTTACATTTAAAGAGCTAAAATCCGGAGAATACATGTTATGCCTTACAGCTAAAGTCAATAATTACAGCGATTGCTACACATTTAAAATATTAGAGCCAGAAGTATTCGAGGTTCAAACAAACGCATCCCAATCGAATATTAATAAAACCACAATCAATATGAAGGGAGGAGAAAAACCATATCGCGTATTTTTAAATGGTCACCAAATCGCCAATACGCATAAAGAGAATATTGCCGTAAATACAACTGCAGGGGATTACCTAGAAGTAGTTTCTTCAGGTGATTGTTCTTTATCATATGGGGAGCGTATCAGTACCAACCTAAAAGCAATAGCTTACCCCAATCCCACTTTTAATTCTACTTTTATAAATTTAGAAAAAACAAGGTTTTCAGAAAACAAACTAATTCAAACAAACTTATATTCTTCCGCTGGAAATTTACTATTTGCAGGAAACATTAAAATTAAAAACAAAATACTTGAATTTGATTTTAGTGAATATGCAACTGGTATTTATTTTTTAAAACTTGGAGAAAATAACCCTGAGACAATTAAAATTATTAAAAGATGAGGAAGCTATTAATTTTCATATTATCCATTTTTTGCTTGTTTTCATGTTCACCAGAAAATAGTTCTAATGAAGATCCAAATATTCCAAGCAATCAAGCACCTACTGCTCCTCAATTGATCTATCCAGATGATAACTCTCTTTGCATCAATCAGGATATCGAATTTTCTTGGAATGAAGTTAATGACCCCGATGGCGATAAAGTGAAATATATAATTGAAATCTCTAATAACCGCTCTTTCTCTGACATTTTTAAAACTGAATCTACCACCAGCCTCTCTATTAATATAATTTTCCCTAAGGGCCAAGCTTATTACTGGCGATTATATTCCATGGACAATATGGATAATAAGAGTACCTATTCAAACGCCTATGCTTTTTATGTAGAAGGTGAGGCTGCTAATAATCATATTCCTTTTAAAGCTAAGTTAATAGCTCCCGGCAATAACTCAAACGCTATAAGCGGAACCACTATTTTATTAAATTGGGAGTCATCTGATATAGATGATGATACTCTTACTTATGATATTTATTTTGGAACAGATGGCAATCTCAACCTTATTAAAAAAGATTTAGAACAAAATAATCTAGAAGTTGACATAGAAACTAATAAAAAATACTATTGGATTGTTAATTGTTCTGATGGGAAGTCTACAAGTTTGGGAGATAGATGGACCTTTAGTACTAAATAACGTTAAAATCCACATCATAATAATCCACAGTAGTAGTATCTTCGTATATTTTATAAAATCAATTGGCATAATTGCTGATATACTCTAAAAAATTGCAACTAATGAAAAAGAATTTTTTACTATTACTATTCTTAGCAAGTTTATTATTTTCCTTTAATGCATGCTCTGATGATAGTGATATTATAGAGGAAGATCCCACTGCAGAAGAAAAAGAACAAACAGAAGAAGAGCGAATTGATTTTGAGGTTAAAAGTTTTATTTATCGAGGACTTAATGATATTTATCTTTATAAAGCCGATGTTCCAGAATTGGCTGATGATTATTTTACCAACGATAAAGCAAAAACCGATTTCCTAAACAATTTTAGTACTCCCGAATCACTTTTCGAAAATTTGCTTTCAAGCCAGGATAGATTTAGTTTTATTACGGATGATTATGAGGAACTTGAAAATCAATTCGACGGAATAAGTGGAGCCACCGGAATGGAATTTGGACTCGGAGTAATTAGAGGGACAAATGATGTTTTTGGATATATACAATATATTTTACCGGGAACATCTGCTGAAGAGGAAGGATTATCGAGAGGAACAATTTTTACCGAAGTTGACGGAGAGCAATTAACAACCTCAAATTATACTGAATTATTATCTAAGGATGCTTTTACTATCAATACTGGCTATGTTGAAGACGGCGTAATCCATATGACGGATAATACGGCCAATCTTACCGATGATTACTATACCATGAATCCTGTATTTATTAATAAAGTGATTGAGCTGAATGGAAAAAAAATCGGGTATCTAATGTATAATAGCTTTATAGCAAATTTTGATAAAGAACTTAATACAGCTTTTGGTGAATTTAAAAGCGCAGGTATTACCGATCTTATTTTAGATCTAAGATATAATGGCGGAGGATCTGTCACTACTGCTACAGATCTGGCAAGTATGATCACCGGACAGTTTGAAGGTCAGGTATTTGCCCAGGAGCAATGGAACGAAGATTATCAAAAATACTACGAAGAAAATTTTCCGGATTATCTTATCAATGAATTTGATACTGAACTTAGTACGGGCGAAATAATCAATAGTTTAAATTTAAAGGAAGTTTATATCCTTACTACCGTTTCAACGGCATCTGCAAGTGAACTTATAATTAATGGTCTGGATCCTTATATAAATGTGGTGCAAATTGGTGAAACAACAACTGGTAAATTTCAAGCTTCAATTACACTATATGATAGTCCAACATTTAGCGAAAAAAACAGGAACGACGAGCATACTTATGCTATGCAGCCTCTAGTACTTAAAATAGCCAATAAAAATGGATATACTAATTTTGTAGATGGTTTGATTCCAGATATTCAAATAGAAGAAGATTTAGGCAATTTAGGTATACTGGGCGATCCCGAAGAACCATTTTTATCTCGTGCACTTGACGAAATTCTAGGAAGGTCACAAATTCAAACTAAAAGAATTCAAGAAAATAAAATTGATTTCGCAAAAATTGGGGAGGGTAATATGTTCAAGCCTACATACCAAAAAATGTATATCGATAAAACTCCTTTGAGTAAGTAGTAAATTCATTTATTTTATATTTCTTAAAAGCGATTGTATATAAAAGTACAGTCGCTTTTTTTATGCCTGAAATGAAGAACATCAACCTATATATTTTTGTATAATCTAAAAATTCAATTCTTCGGCACGCTTGTTGTGATTCGAGATATTATCCCCACTACCCTAATTATCAGTACGTCTGATAAGTTCAAGTTGTAACTTTTTTATTAACATAAATTCTTTTCATTATGAAACCAAAGAAAAACCCAAAGGCAGATCTTAGGAAAAAGACCGTTCTATTTTTACAAATTGGACTTATTGCCGTCTTGCTGTTATCCTATTTTATGATTAATCTCAAAACTTATGATCAACAGCAGGCGACGACAGAAAAATGGGATCCCTTGGATATCCCTGAAGAAGAAGCCATCCCTATAACTAAGGTTCAGGAAGACTTACCACCTCCAAAACCTAAAGATCCACCGGTAATCGAGATTACAGAAGATAATTCTTCCGAACCTGAAGACGAAATAGAAACTACAGAAACCAGTCTTGATGATATCGTAGAAGTAGATGATATTATAGAAGTACTTGATAACGAACCTGTAGAGCCGGTTCCATTTGAGTTTATCGAAGATGTCCCTATTTTTCCCGGATGCGAAAACTTAAAGGATAACGAAGAACGAAAGGCCTGTATGAGTGAAAAAATTTCGCGCTTTATAGGTAAAAAGTTTGATACCGGGTTAGGGGAAGATTTAGGTCTAAGCGGTATAAACCGTGTTACGATTATGTTTGAAATAGATAAAAACGGTGAAGTTAAAAATGTAAAGGCAAGAGGACCACACAAACTTCTTGAGGAAGAAGGGAAAAGAGTTATTAATCTTTTACCTAAAATGGAGCCTGGGAAGCAAAGAGGTAAACCTGTACCTGTTCGCTATACTATTCCCATAAACTTTCAAGTACAGAATTAAAAAATTTACGTATTGACAAATTATACTTTTCAAGGGCCGGAAAAAATTCCGGTCTTTTCTTTTTAAAGCATCAAACAAACTGATTTTTAACTTCAAAGATTCAAATAAAAATTGTACATTCATTAGCCATATACTTGATATCATGAGACTTTCAGATTCAAAATATATCGATCAGGTAATCGAGATTATCGACTATGACTTTGGGATTTATTATTTCCTAGACGATATTATCGTTTCTGAAATGCACGAAGGGATTACTTTCAACTGGGCATGTGCTGAAAAAGTAATTGCTGATGCCAAGAGAATTTTAGGTGAGGATTGCCATCCTCATTATATATCTAATCGCATACATCAATATTACACCGTCTCTCATGACTGGCTTAAATTCTTCAATAATCGTTATTTCTTAAAAAGCTTTTCAGTCATTACATCACATCCCTCGGGCATGATGAATCTGATCTTTGAGCGTATGTTTTATAGACGAAAAATTTTTCAATTTTCTTCACTTCACGAAGCCTTTCTGCATATAAAAGAACTTAAGGAAGACAGAATAAAATAACACTGCAATTTCCTTCTAAAACGTTATAGGTTAAAATAAAATCAAACAAATGTTTAATTTAAACAATTGTTTAAATTTGTACCCTGATTTTTTGTAATTCAGGTTATGGAATTAAATGAGAAACAAATACATATTCTAAAGGTTTCAGAAGAATTATTTTCTAAAAATGGTTTTGACGGAACTTCAGTTAGGATGATAGCAAAAACGGCCGGCATTAATATTGCTATGATCTCTTATTACTTTGGAAGTAAAGAAAGACTTCTGGAAACCCTAGTCTCTTACCGAATTTTAAATTTTAAAATTGAAATAGATCAGGTAATTCAGAAGGAAGACACTTTCATGAAAAAGATTGATGCCATAGTTGCTGTCATCATAAATCGTATTCATAATGGTAGAAGGATTCAAAAACTGATACATTTTGAGTTTTCCAGAGAAAATCCTAAAATCGATTTCTCTAATTATCTCCGGGAAAAGCAGGAAAATCTGGAAACCCTTAAAAAATTAGTGGAAGCAGGGCAAAAAGAAGGTGTTTTTAGTAAAAATGTAAACATAGAGCTTATTATCCCAACAATTTTAGGAAGCTATTTTAACCTCT
This sequence comes from Zunongwangia sp. L-65, assembly GCF_056859415.1. Taxonomy (NCBI): domain Bacteria; kingdom Pseudomonadati; phylum Bacteroidota; class Flavobacteriia; order Flavobacteriales; family Flavobacteriaceae; genus Zunongwangia; species Zunongwangia sp. L-65. The sequence goes on along the minus strand of NZ_JBSXOK010000074.1, from coordinate 44,510 downwards.
ATTATAACAAAAAAATATATTCTAAAGCTCATCGCCTGTTTCAGGAGAATGATTTTGATGAATTTGTAACAACCACCTTAACCCAACATATTCAAAGAACAATTAAAGCACTTTTAACATATGAAGAGTAAATCCTTACTGTTAGTGTGTTGTTTATTTTTTGGTTTTCAGAGTTTTTCCCAGGAGAACAAAACTTTAAGCCTTGAAGAAGCTGTAAGTATCGCTCTTAACAATAGTGACGATGCAAAGCTTGCGGAAACAACTATCAAAACAGCCACAGAAGAACTGAAGGTTACTAAAAATAATCAATATCCAGAGTTTTCTCTATCTGGACAATATCAATACCTTACCAGTCCGAATATCGATCTACAACTTGCGATAGCAAGTGCTGAACCCGCCAATGGAGAAACCGGAGGGTCAGTTAGCCCAGACATTAATCAAATCATGTTAGGACAAGCCAGCATTTCTATGCCTATATTCTCTGGATTTAAACTTAAAAATGCGGTACATGCAAGCCTTAATAATTTTGAAGCAACAAGTCTAGAAGCGACTAGCACCAAAGAACGCATTGCGCTACAAACTATAAGTACTTATCTTAATCTTTATAAGGCCCAGCAAATGGTAGCCGCGGTGAAGGAAAACCTTAAAAGTGCCCATCAACGAGTAAAAGACTTTAGCGCCATGGAACAAAACGGCCTATTAGCCAGAAACGATCTTTTAAAAGCACAGCTTCAGGAGTCAAATATTAATCTTACACTACAGGAAGCCCAGAAAAATGTTAGCATTCTAAATTATAGATTGGCGACTTTTTTAAAACTTCCAGATAACTTTACTTTTAAGTTGCCTGAAGAAACTATTGGTGTCACACCTACTGTGGAACGTATTAGCATTCAACGTGCAGATTTGGAAGCCTTGGATTACAGGCAAAAAGCTTCAGAAAATAGTATCAAAATGGCTAAAGCTGCCTATTATCCTTCTATTGCACTAATTGGTGGATATGCTGCTTTAGATATTCAAAATGCTTTAACAGTAACTAACGCTATAAATATAGGAGTTGGAGTAAGCTATGATATTTCAAAGATTTTTAAAGCAAAGAATGATGTGAAACTCGCACAGCATAAAGCTGAAGAACTTCAATACAATATCGCTAAAGCTAAAGATGACGTAAAAATTCAGGTTAAAAATGCAAAAGAGGAGTATCAGCTTGCTTTGACCCAATTCGAAGTTTATTCACAATCACAGGAACAGGCAGAAGAAAATTACCGCATTGTTAAAGATAAATATGATAACGGGCTCGTAGATACCAATGATCTTTTAGAAGCCGATGTAGAACAGCTTCAGTCTAAAATAAATAAAACAAACGCCCGTGCCGATATCAGCTTAAAATACTATCAATTATTACAAGCTGAAGGTCATTTAACAAACAAATTCAATTTCAAAAACAACTAATCTTTTTAATAAGATGGAAGAAAAGAAAAAAACAAATAAGAAGTTTATCTTCATTATAGGAGCCTTAATACTCGTTGGGATCATATATGGCGGCTATAAATTTATACATTCCCTTTCGCACGAAGAAACCGACGATGCCCAGGTAGAAGCGAATATGAACCCTATTATTCCCCATGTTAGCGGTTATGTTGAGAAGGTTTACGTTAGCGATAATCAAAAAGTAAAAAAAGGAGATACTTTATTAATCATCGATAATCGCGATTATAAAGTAAAGTTACAACAAGCAAAAGCTAATCTTTTAGCTGCCCAAAGTCAGGTTGGAGTTGCTCAAGCCAGTATAGGCTCTTATCAGGCCAACGCTGCGGCATCAAACTCGCAAGTCAAATCTGCCGGTGGAAATATTAAATCTGCGGAAATAAAATTATGGAGAGCTCAGCAGGATTTTAAACGTTACGAAAATCTTTTTGCCAATCATTCTATTACAGAACAGCAGTATGAACAGGCACTTGCCGCAAAACAAGAAGCCGAGCAACAATTAGAAATTCTTAAGAATCAGGAAAAAGCTTCTGCCAGTCAGCGCAATGCGGCGGTATCGCAAACTAAGATTTCAGAAAATCAGGTGAATGTTGCTGAAGCCAATGTAGAAAGTGCAAAAGCTGCGTTGGATGCAGCTTCATTAAATATGGATTACACCATAATCACCGCACCAATAGATGGGCAATTATCTAGTGTAGATATTCAACCGGGACAATTTGTACAACCGGGGCAATCTCTCTTCTATTTAGTCAATACCTATGATAAATGGATCATTGCAAATTTTAAAGAAACTCAGCTGGAAAAAATGCGAATCGGGCAAAAAGTCGGGATTGAGGTTGATGCCTATCCAGATTACGAATTTGAAGGTAAGATTACCGCCTTTTCTCCCGCTACCGGTGCCAGATTCTCTTTACTTCCTCCGGATAATGCCACGGGAAACTTTGTAAAAACAGTACAAAGATTGCCCGTTAAAATTGAATTCTCTGATGAGAATGATAAAGAAAAATTAGATCGTCTACGCTCTGGAATGAACGTGCTGGTCGATGTGCATTTAAAATAAATTATGGCTGAAGATAAAGCTCAAATACAAGACGAAGACAGTCTGGTTGAATATGGATTCCGAAGAGTAATTATTACAATCACTGCCGTTTTATGTGCGCTTCTGGAAATTATTGACACTACGATTGTAAATGTTGCGCTAAATGATATGCGCGGTAGTCTTGGCGCCACTTTAACAGATATAGCATGGGTTATTACCGCTTATGCTATTGCCAATGTAATCATTATCCCAATGACAAGTTGGCTTTCTAAGCAGTTTGGTCGCCGAAATTATTTTGCGGCTTCTATTATCATTTTCACCATCTCTTCTTTTCTATGCGGAAATGCAACTAATATCTGGGAACTGGTAGCCTTTAGGTTTATCCAGGGAATGGGTGGTGGTGCTCTTTTAGTTACGGCACAAACTATTATTACTGAAAGTTATCCTATAGCAAAACGCGGTATGGCTCAGGCCATCTATGGAATGGGCGTTATCGTTGGTCCTACTTTAGGACCACCACTAGGTGGCTATTTAGTAGATCATTTTTCCTGGCCGTATATTTTTTACATTAATATTCCGCTTGGGATTATTGCCACTTTCCTTACTATTCTATTTGTAAGGAGTCCTAAATATGGTGATAAACTCAAAGCAAATCAAGTTGACTGGTGGGGAATTATACTCCTTGCTACTTTTATAGGATCATTACAATTTGTTTTAGAACATGGCCAGCAAGACGACTGGTTTGAAGATGGCACGATTGTTACCTTATCGGTAATGGCCGCTTTTGGACTGGTATTATTTATTTGGAGAGAACTTACTTACAAATACCCAGTGGTAAATCTTAGGGTATTGAGAGATACCAACTTAAGTATTGGTACAGTACTTACCTTTATACTTGGATTTGGGCTTTTTGGTTCCACTTTCATTATTCCTATTTATACCCAATCTATTTTAGGCTGGACAGCTACAGATGCGGGACTTTTACTTATCCCAAGTTCGATCACTACAGGTTTAATGATGCCGATAATCGGTAAACTTTTAGAACGCGGAGTACCTCAAAAAATACTGGCCGCCGCTGGTTTTGGAGTCTTCTTTTTATATAGTTTATGGATGTATTTATTGATGACACCCGATACTGGAGCTGAAAATATGTTTTGGCCACTCGTCGTACGAGGAGTTGGATTAGGATTATTATTTGTACCTATTACTACGCTATCGCTTTCTACTTTAAAAGGCAAGGATATTGGTGACGGTGCTGCTTTTACAGGGATGATGAGACAACTTGGTGGATCTTTTGGTATTGCCATTATAACCACCTTTGTTTCGAGATTTACCCAGCAACACCGGGTAGATTTAATACCAAATATTAGTCTGATCGATTTTCAGGTACAGCAAAGAATACAAGCACTACAACAAAACTTCATTCAAAAAGGATTTAGTATTAATGAATCTTTAGATAAGGCATATACCTTACTAAATGCCAATGTTATGCGACAGGCTACCGTACTTTCGTATATGGACGTTTTTCTTTATCTGGGAATTTTATTCTTGATTTGCGTTCCTTTTGTACTCTTAATTAAAAAAGGATCTGGTAAAGTAGACACTAGTTCTGTTCATTAAAAAATTACTACCCCAAATGCCAAATACTGGCATTTTTAAAGCCGTCGGATACCCCCAATTTCCGATGGCTTTTTTTATCCATTTCCATTCAACTATCGAAAACAACCGTTTAACGACACTAACCCCGAATTAAACGAATGTTATTTAATTTTCACTATTATTATATGAATTTTGTTCACTTAAGACACTAAAATTAAAATGAAAAATAAGCTGACCATCCTTTTTATAGAGGACGATATGATCGAAGTGATGAAATTGAACAGAACGATTTCTTCCCTATCCCTACCTCACCATATCATTGAAGCTAAAAATGGTGAAGAAGCCCTTACGATCTTAAATAAAAAAGATCGACTTCCAGATATTATATTTTTAGATCTGAATATGCCTAAAATGAATGGTATAGAATTTCTTAAAATCTTAAAGGCGGATGACATCTTAAAATATATCCCTACTATTATCCTAACCACTTCCAGTAACCGAAGAGATCTTTTAGAATGCTACAAAATTGGTATTGCAGGATACATTATTAAACCTTTAAAGTACGAAGATTATGTATCTAAATTAAGCAGTGCCCTGGATTATTGGAGCCAGAATGAATTAATTAAAGGATAATCAATTATGAAAGGTATCGTATTTACAGGCTTTCTCGATATGGTCGAGAAGAAATTTGGTATTGAGGTAGTAGACCATATTATAACAGAATCCAAACTACAATCTGAAGGAGTTTATACCTCTGTAGGTACATATGATTTTGTAGAAATGCAAAGTCTTTTAGTAAACCTTAGTAAAAAAGTAGCTATCCCCCTAGACGATCTTATTTATAATTACGGACTTTATTTTTTTGACACCCTCGTAACTATCCATCCGGGAATCTTTGCACTGTATAAAGATCCCATAGAATTACTTTCTTCTATAGAGAATCATATTCATGTTCAGGTAAGAAAATTATATCCAGGAGCAGAACTTCCAACTTTTAAAATTATAAAAAAGCACGAAGATGAATTGGAAATTTTGTACTTTTCAGAGAGAGCGATGTACATGTTCGCCAAAGCCCTAATGGAAAAAACTTTTGAACACTACGACCAGGATTCCCAAATACAATTAGAAAAAATTGAAAATAATGGGACAAAGGTCAGATTCCTCATATCTAAAAAAAATGGAACCTACCAAAAAAATTGAAATATTAGAAAGAGCACTTGAAAGAGAAAAAAAAGCCAGAAAACTGGCTGAAAAAATTTTAGAAGAGAAATCAACCGAACTATATGATCTCTCTGAAGCTCTTCGGCAATCCAATAACCGACTTAAAGAACTTCTAAAGGAAAAAACCTCACAATTAGAAGGGGTATTTGTTAATATTATCGATGCATATATCATTATGGACATTCAGGGGAATGTCTTGAAAATGAATCAGGCCGCTAAAGATATGCTTGGTTATGATAATGAAAAAGAGGTTGTAAACCTACTAAAATTAGTTCATTCAGATTATGTAGAATATACGGCAGCGGCATTTAAACAACTATATCATACCGGTAGTTACAATAATTATAAAGCCCGTATTATTACGAAAGATGGTACTGAAAAAATAGTTCAAATTAATGCAAGCATTATCTATGACCGTGAAGGAAAACCGATAGCTGCACAGGGGGTCGCCAGAGATATTACCGAAGAGATAGAAATTAAAAAACAACTGGAATCTCAAAACAAACAGTTAGACCTCATTTTAGACAACTCCCCTATTGGTATCTCACTTACGCAAACTAATTTTAAAGGTGCGCTTAAAGTGAATAAGGCGCTAATTAATATGTTTGAATATTCTTTAGAAGAATTCAACAATCTTAGCATCAAAGACATTACCCATCCAGAAGATAATGACAGCAGTGAACAATTAAGACAAATGGTCGAAGGGAAAATAGACTCTTATACGATCAACAAACGCTACATCAAGAAAAGTGGTGAAACACTATGGGCCAAAACAAAGGTTGCCGCTATTAGAGACGAAAATGGGAAAATTCTATACCAGGTGGCTACTATAGAAGATATTACCAAAGAAAAAATTGCTAAAGAAAAAATTGAAGAGTCCGAAAATAGACTTTCAACCCTAATTGTTAATCTGCAAACGGGTATTCTACTGGAAGATGAAAACCGTAAAATACTGCTCACCAATACCAAATTTTGTAATCTCTTTGGGATCGAAGCTCCGCCGGAATTATTAAAAGGAGCAGACTGCTCTAACGCAGCTGAAGAAAATAAAAAATATTTTAAAAATCCTGAACAATTTGTACAGAGAATTAGTGAGTTATTACGTAAAAAAGAAACCGTTATTGGAGAAGAATTAGAGCTAGTTAATGGAAGTATTTATGAACGAAGTTACATTCCTATTTATCACGAAGGACGCTACAAAGGCCATCTTTGGAGTTATGATGATATAACTATTCAAAAAAATTATAAAGAAAGTCTTAAGGCTCAAAAAGAAAAATATAGTAGTATCATCGCCAATATGAACCTGGGACTTTTAGAGGTAGATCTTAACGATCAAATCCTGATGGCTAATCAAAGCTTTACTGAGATGAGTGGCTATAGTGAAGAAGAGCTCCTTGGGAAAACCGCATCTGATATTTTTCTAATTCCCGAATCAAAAGCCGACTTTGATAAAAATGACAAAGTTCGAAGAAAAGGAATGTCAAACTCCTATGAAGTACGCCTAAAAACCAAAGACAATAAACTTAAATACTGGTTGGTTAGTGGTGCCCCTAACTATGATGTAAATGGCAAAATGCTTGGCTCTATTGGGATTCACCTGGATATTACAGAAATGAAACTGCTAGAAACTCAAAAAGAGCAATTGCTTAAGAACCTGGAGCAGCAAAACGAACATCTTAATGAATATGCCCATATTGTTTCTCACGATTTAAAATCACCTCTAAGAAATATCTCTGCTCTTTTAAGCTGGACAAAAGAAGACTTTAGAGAAAAGCTTGGTGAAGAAAGCCTGATGAACCTGGATCTTATGCAGGGAAAAGTAGAAAAGATGGATCATCTAATCGAAAATATCTTAAGATATTCCAGTATTGAAGATGGTAATATTCAAAATCAGGAACTGAACCTTCAGGAACTGGTATCAGAAATTATTGAGTTAATTTACATACCAGAGCATATTTCGGTGAGTATTCTTAGAAAATTACCGATAATCTACGGAGATCGCACCCGGATTCAGCAAGTCTTCCAAAACCTGTTAAGCAATGCGGTAAATTATATTGATAAAGAAAAAGGATTTGTAGAAATTGATTATACAGAAAATACGACACATTACACCTTCAGCATTAAAGATAATGGGATAGGTATAAAAAAAGAACATCACCAACGTATTTTCAAGATTTTTAATGCATTAGGAACTCACGAAAAATCTACTGGCGTAGGTTTAAGTATAGTAAAAAAAGTAATCGACTTATATGAAGGAGAAATCTGGCTGGATAGTGAGGTTGGTAAAGGAACCGTATTTTTCTTCAGCTTAAAAAAACAATCATGAAAATAGTTCAGGCATCTAAAGCCATAAGTTCTTCCTGGCAATATAAGGGTAATCACAAAGAACAACTAAGCAATCCTTTGGTTCTGATTTTTGCCGATAGGAAACTGTTGCAGGATCCTGAAATTTTAGAAGATATAAGAGAGGAATTTCCCTATAGACATCTTATTTTCGGAAGCTCGGCGGGAGAAATAATAGGACAAAAGGTAACTGAAAACTCGGTAGCAGTAACCTTAATTGAATTCGAAAAATCTACTTTTGATATCAAGACTGCTAACATTTTAGAATATAATAAAAACGGGGAAGCGCTTGGTTTTGGATTAGCCAGTCGTTTTAAAAAAGAACATCTAAAACATCTTTTTATAGTTTCTGAGGGAAGTTATGTGAATGGCAGTGATTTAATTAAAGGAATTGAAAAATATACCAATCAGGAAATAAGTTTAACAGGGGGACTTTGCGGTGATGGTGACCGGTTTGAAACTACTTTAGCTTCTTATAATGAGAATCCTAAAAAGGGAGAAATTGTTATGATAGGACTCTATGGTGAAAGTTTAGAAATTAGTTATGCCAGCTATGGCGGCTGGATACCCTTTGGCCCCGAAAGAATTATCACAAAATCAAAAGCTAATGTTTTGATGGAACTGGATGATTTACCCGCCTTAGATCTTTATTCAAGATACCTTGGTAATAAAGCCAATCAACTTCCACAAGCCGCATTACTTTATCCTTTAAACATCAAAGAAAAAGGCAAAGAACATAACCTGGTACGCACCATTTTGAATATCGACGTTAAAAACAAAACGATGATTTTAGCCGGTGATGTCCCTGAAGGCTCGCACGCACAATTAATGATGGCAACAGTAGATGGCATTGCTGAAGGAGCCTCTACCGCCGCTGCAATGGCCCTTAAAAAACATACTAAACCGCCACAACTTGCTTTACTGGTAAGTTGTATTGGCCGTAAATTAGTAATGGATCAGCGTGTAGAAGAGGAAATTGAAGAAGTCTCTGAAATTTTGGGAAAGCAGGCTGCTATAGCCGGTTTTTACTCTTACGGAGAAATAGCTCCATTTTTTACGAGCAACGAATGTAACCTGCACAATCAAACCATGACCCTAACCTTAATTAGCGAATAATATTATGAACCGCCTACTAAGCCGACAAATAAGAAAATATTTTCCTGAAGAATTCGCAAAAGAGAAAAGATTTCAAGATTTTTTTAAGGCCGTAGAGGAATCCTACAATACCAACGACGAGCAATTAAGCATGATCCAAAGGGCTATGAAAATAAGCTCAGACGAATTATTTAGTGCTAACCGAAAATTAAAAATAGAGGCCCAAAGCCAAAAGCAAATCTTAGACCGTTTAAGAGCTGTTATTTCTACTTTAGATATTAAAAACTCCACAAGTAAAAACCAACCTGAAGAAGAGCTTAATGTATCAGACCTGGCTACCTATATTGAAGATCAGTCCAGAGAAATAGCTAAAGCACACAAAGAACAAAAAGAGCTCTTGTTACACCTGGAAAAGAAAAATCAGGTATTATCAGACTATGCGCATATGGTTTCACACGATCTAAAATCTCCTCTAAGGAGCATCAACAGTTTAGTCACCTGGCTAAAGGAAGACTACAAAGAGAAAATTGATGAAGGCGGAATTAACCAGTTAGATATGGTTCTTAAAAGTGTGGAAAAAATGGATGCTTTGATTAGTGGAATCCTTAATTACTCGACCATAGATCAGGAAATTTTAGACACTTACGATGTAGATACCTGGCATCTGGTAAACGAAATTATCCAGATTATCTATAAACCTTCACATATAAAAATTGAAATTTCAGACCAGCTTCCAATAATCCAAGGTGATAAATTTAGGTTACAGCAGTTATTCCAGAATTTAATTCAAAATGCGGTCAAAAGCATTGATAAGCCTAAAGGTTTCATCAAGGTCGATGTTAAAGAAAATGATAAATATTGGGAATTCTCAATCCATGACAACGGAAAAGGCATTGATAAAGACCATTTTCAGAAAATTTTTCAGATATTTGAAAAAATTGATAATGATTTTAATTCTACCGGAATTGGATTATCCATCGTAAAAAAGATTATTGATTTTTATGGTGGTCATATCTGGTTAGAAAGTGAGTTATCAAAAGGCACCATTTTCTACTTTACTTTACCTAAATAAACCGACATGGAAGAGAAACCTAACTACTCTTACATAAGCCAGCTATCTGGTGGAGATAAAAATTTTGAAGAACAATTACTGGATGTAGTTCGTTTAGAACTTCCTCTGGAAATAGAAAACTACAAAAATCATTTAAAAACAACTGACTTTATGCGAGCCGGTGACGACGTGCATAAAATTAAACATAAAATTAGTATTTTAGGCTTAGAAAAGAGTTATCAGGTTGCTATAGATCATGAAGACAAGCTTCGGGAAGGAGTTGTAGATCCCGAATTACTTAGCCAATTTGAAAAGATTCTTGACGCAATGACCACGTTTATTCAAAAAGCCTAAAATCTAACCTATGCAATGTATAATTGTTGATGACGAAGCAACTGCAAGAGCTATATTAAAAAAACTTGCTTCAAACAATGAAGAGCTAGAAATACAAGCAGAATTTTCTAATGCCATCCAGGCCATTAAGCATCTTAATCAACATCAAGTTGATCTTATTTTTCTTGATATACATATGCCCGATTTTACCGGTTTCGACTTTATTCAAACCATTAAAAATCCACCAAAAATTATCCTATCCACCTCAGATAGAAATTTTGCGATTGAAGCTTTTGAATATGATTGTATTGTTGATTACCTCGTAAAACCTATCACTCAGGAGCGATTTGATAAGGCTATTAAAAAGGCGCTAAAATTTTCTCCAAAGGATAACATTAACGATATTTCTTCAGAAAAAGTAGAAGCAAACCCTAAAGATTCTGGTAACGATCTTTACGTAAATATTGATCGTAGATTAATCAAAATCGATATTCCCAGTATTTATTTAATTGAAGCCAGGGGTGATTATATTTTGATTAAGACCTCAGCAAAAAACTATACAGTGCATTCTACTATGAAAAAAATTGAAGAGAAATTACCTGATCATCTCTTTTTAAAAATTCATCGATCTTTTATCATAAACGTAGACAGAATCATTGATATTGAAGACAACAGCGTTTTAATCGAAAAAGATGTAATTCCGGTAAGCCGTTCTAGTCGTCCCGAATTGATGAAACGTTTAAATCTTCTATAACTAAGACTTCCAACTACAACTCAACGAAACTTAAGCACCTTCCATCTATACTTTAAAAATCCTCAACGATTTCTTCCAATGCCAGCCTTATTGCTGCTCTATATTTGTCATGTAGTTAAGTGATAAACATATCAGCAAACTACTTGATGATTGACATATTTTTGTTTTTGAGTTTAACAGCTCAGTATCATTCCTATAAATCTAAAAGCCCTACTAATTAGAGAATAGGTTTGACACTGAGTAGGCATTAATCGGTCCGGGAAAGAAATCTCCTCGGTAGATACATGATAAAGAATTAAAGCGACCGCGTTATTGCCTTTCATTAAAAATTGGGATTGGAAGAATTCCCTTTTCAAATAAAAGAAAAGGGAATTTAAAAAATTGTTTAGGCTAATACATTATAGATAGTTGGATTATAAGATTGGTTAGTTGGTTAGGTTAGGTTAGGTTGAAAATGCCGGGAGTGGTTACCCGGCATTTTCTTTTTAAAAAATCTTCCGAAAACAAAAAATAGTAATTGCCAGTCTTATGTAGCTATTCAAAATTTAAAAAGCTTCATTTTTTATATCCGTACTTCTGTATTAAAATCAAACTGTTGTTCATTTTTTTACTTGAGGTATATTTATAAACACCCGAAAAGCAAGTATTTAAATTACATGATGAAGATGTGCGCTGCGCTTATAAAAAGATGATATTCTAACTAATTAGATATAACTTTTAGAAATGGCACCAAATTCATTAAAGAAATGATTTTTTTGTCGCTGATTTTCGAAGTCAAGAAGTTTTGAAATTGAGTGATTTTCATCTGCAACATTCAGCACACCATGCATAAGTGACGCTAGAGCATCGCGATGTGAACTTTTCAATCTTAAAGTATTTACATATAGAGAATTTGATTTAAAAAAGATTTTCTTTTTAGAAAACGGACTGAAAATTGTTTTTACTAAAACTCGTTCTTCAGTCTCAAGAATGGCAAGAAATTCTTCAGACAATTCTTTTTTACAATAGGTCGCTAATAAATTATTGACCTCAGCTTTAAAGAATGGACTAATCAACAATTGATTTGCTCGTTCAACAATGCGGTAAGTTTTTAAATGTTTACCTGAGTAATCTAATTTCATAGGGAATTTAACTCATTTATGGAACATACAATAGAACCATAAAATTTTAGCGTAGGTTATATAAGTAAATTTTGGGATCTCAAAAATAATTAGCTTACGTGTATCACTAAAATCATTTATAACTATTTAATACTTCAAAATGATTTTTTATCGAAATTTTATAATTACCCACGGATAGTCTGGGAAAGCCTCTTAGGTATTAATATAAAATTATTTCTACAACCTCTATTTTGAGTAAAATATTAGAAGTCGATTAAAATCTCTAAAAGTTGATTTTCTGAAATCACCTTAGTACCATTTAATTTTGCTTTACTAAGCTTCGAATTTCCCGCCTGGCTACCGCAAACCAGATAATTGGTCAATCCCGAAACCGAACCAGTAATGCGCCCGCCGTTTTGCACTATAATTTTCTGCATTTCGATTCGGGAGAAATGCTGAAAGTTTCCAGAGATTACAAATCGTAATCCACTCAATAACTGGCTACAACCAGCAAGTGCCTTACGGCGAATTAGTACGTTTTGGCCCTGTTTTTCAGCAATCCAATCTAAATAATCGGAAGGAAAATCCATACCATGTTCTTCCTGTAATTTCAATTCCTCTTCTACTCTATTCAGCTTTAAAAACAATTCACCACAAACAAAAGCATCTTCTAAAGCATTGTGATGCCGGAGCTGCGGAACTTCAAAAAAGTTGGCTAACGAACTTAATTTATAACTCGGTAACGCTACTAGTCTTCTAGCGTGTTGCAGGGTGCAAAAACTGGCATATCTCGGTACATCAATTCCGTAACGTTGTAACGAATAAAGCAATACAGCATTATCGAATTTCGCATTATGAGCCACTAATGTTTTTCCTTCTATAAAAGGAAGCATCGCATCCCACAATTCGGGAAAATTCCTTTCATGCTGTACATCTTCATAGGTTATCCCATGAATTTGGATCGCAAATGGATTAAAGTAAGCTACTTCGGGATTTATTAATTCGTAAAATTCGCGGGATTTCTTACCATTTTTATACTCTACCATTCCCAACGAGCAGGGATTTTTTCCACTCGCGGTTTCAAAATCAAACGCCACAAAGTCTTCTATCATTCAATCATCTTAAAAAATTCTTCTTCACTAATCATGGCAATTCCTTCTTTCTCTGCCTTTACTTTTTTACTTGGACCCATTTTTTCTCCAACAATAAGGTAATTCGTGCTTTTAGATAAAGAACTTAAATTTTTACCCCCATTTTCTTCAATCTGCTTTTTCAGTTCACTTCTAGAAATAGAAAAGGTACCCGAAACAACAAAACTAAGCCCTTCTAATTTGTTAGAACTGGTCTCTTTTTCTTCCATTTCAAACTGCAGGTCTTTTTCCCGTAAGCGTTTTACGATGTCAATGTTTTCCTCATCGGTAAAAAATTCGATGATACTTGCAGCAACACGTTCCCCCACATCACGAAGTTGGATAAGTTCTTCTGTATTCGCCGCCATGAGCTTATCAATATTCCCAAAGTGCTCCGCAATTTTTCGGGCACTTACTTCCCCCACATCACGAATTCCTAAAGCAAATAATACTTTATCGAAAGTTCGTTTTTTAGATTCCTCTACGGAGTTTAATATATTTTCAGTGGTTTTCTTCTGAATGCTGATCCGGCTGCGGTCTGAGATTTTAGTGATAAAATCATCGAATTTTGGGTAGTGCTGAAAGCTTTCATTACGAAGCAATTCATCGATATAATCTGCATTCTTTAATGCTTCTTTTGCCGGCTGGTTTTCCTGATGATCGGGAAATTTCAAGTCGATCAGTAAATTTACTGAAATACAATCTTCCATTGACGTATAATCTGAAATAGCTACCCGTTGTATCGCCGTATTTAACTCCATCAGAAATCGCTTGAATTTCTTTTCGTCTATCCCTGAAATTTCGGCTATGTTTAGACTAAAAATTTCCTCTAAATAAACAATTTCATTTCCTATTTTTTCGGAATCGGCTCTGGTTATACTTCCCCACCCCTGACTAAGCGCATAAATCGCCTGACCTAATTTTACCTGAAGTTCACCTGATTTTTTAATCCCGGCTTCCTCGTTATCCAACCAACGTTCCTGTCCAATAATATCATCGTATGTGAGATAATAGAAATCGGAATAATTATTAATGATTCCATTGTAATATAAGATTTCTATCGTTCCTTTTCCCAAACCATCAATATCCATGGCTTTTCGTGATACAAAATGCTCCATCCTACCAATAATTTGCGGTGGGCACCCTACATAATTCGGACAAAAATGCTGTGCTTCGCCCTCTTTACGTTGTAATTCGGTTCCACATTCCGGGCAATGAATGGCATATGTTGTAGGTTCAGAATCTGGATCGCGTTGTTTAAAATCTACTCCCACGATTTTAGGGATAATTTCCCCTCCTTTTTCTACAAAAACTTTATCGCCTTCCCGAATGTCTAGTTTCGCAATCTGATCGGCATTATGCAAAGACGCCCGTTTCACAATGGTTCCTGCCAATTGCACCGGTTCTAAATTTGCCACCGGTGTAATAGCGCCTGTACGACCAACCTGATAGGTGATTTTATGGAGCTTTGTCGTTTCCTGTTCGGCTTTAAACTTATAGGCCATCGCCCAACGCGGTGATTTTGCGGTATAACCTAACTCTTCCTGCTGGCCAAAATCATTAACTTTCACAACTACCCCATCAGTCTCATAAGGCAAATCATGACGATGGATATCCCAGTAGTTAATATAGCTTAAAACCTCTTCGATATTATTTTTAAGTTCACTTTCTGCGGGAACTTTAAAACCCCAATCTCTGGCTTTCTCTAGACTTTCAAATTGAGATGAAATCGGTAGATTTTCACCTGCAATATTATAAAGCAAACAATCCAATGGCCGTTTCGCCACCTCAGCACTATCCTGTAATTTCAAACTTCCTGACGCCGTATTACGCGGATTCGCATAAGGTTCTTCTCCATTCTCAACACGCTCGGCATTCAACTTCGCGAAACCTTCAAAAGGCAGTACGATCTCACCTCGAATATGAAATTTCTCTGGATAATCCCCTCGTAATTTTAACGGTACCGAGCGAATCGTTTTTACGTTGTTTGTTACATCGTCTCCCTGAAATCCGTCTCCACGTGTTACCGCCTGTACCAATTGCCCCTTGTCATACATAAGACTCATCGACGCGCCATCATACTTCAACTCGCAGGTATATTTTATATCGCCGTCGACTAACTTTCGAATACGCGTTTCCCAATCTTGTAATTCTTCTTTAGAATATGAATTAGAAAGAGAGTACATACGATAATCATGGACCACCGTTGTAAAATTCTTAGTTACGGCGCCCCCTACACGCTGCGTTGGCGAGTTAGGATCATTAAATTCAGGATGCTTTTCTTCTAATTCCTGAAGTTCTTTCAGCTTCATATCAAAATCATAATCGCTAATTTCAGGATTGTCTAAAACATAATATTGATAATTATGATGCTGTAATTCTTCTCGAAGTGTATATATTTTATTTTCGATATCCATGTATACTGAAATTAAAAGAGGCTTATTGTTCTATAAAAATTAATAAAAGTGTAAGTATTGCTGGTAACGCCTGAATAAAGAATATTTTTTTAGTAGCACTTAAGGCTCCATAAATTCCGGCTATGGCTATACATAAAAGAAAAAAGATTGAAATATTGTGTTGCCAATCCCCATTATCTATAAAAAAGGTCCACCCCAAACCGGCCGCTAAAAAGCCATTATACAAACCCTGATTAGCCGCTAAAGATTTTGTTTTAGGGAAAAGATCTGCTGGCAAAGATTTAAAGGTCTTTTTCCCGACGGTTTCCCAGGCAAACATTTCAAACCAGAGAATATAAAAATGTTCTATTACAATGACCGCTTTTAAACCAACAATAACTAGTTCCATACGTATTTTTAAGGCTTATACATCTTTGGATGTAAAACTAAATTCTGAGCCCTGATGGGTGAAATTAACTTTAAAATCGGCTGCAAAAGCAGTTTGATTAGTAGGAAACCAATCTCTGTTGTGTCGATTCACTGCAATTATAAGTCCTTCATCATCACCAATGGCACAAAATCGATCTAAATTTCCATCGTAAATTCCTAAACCGAATTGACGATGTAAATAGGTATAATAAGGCTCAATGATTTCAACCGCTAAACCAATTTCGGAAACTCCTAAGATGGAATTTACGTTAAAACATTTTTTCTGAGATGGATAAAGATCACGTCTGGAAATAAGCTCTAAAATATTATCATCAGGATCTTTAAAATATACTGATTTTGCTTTCCAATTCTTAAAATCTATAATTTCCTCGGTATCATTTTTTTCAATAACAACGCGTTCTTTTAGCCAATTTAAGGCTAAATCTTCCTGATGTGCAGGAATATGAAACGCAATATGATAGGGCTTTGCATCCTTTTTAAACTGAAAACATATTTCTGTAAACCCGGCAGAAAACCTAAAGTTATTTTCAGAATTTCTAGTTATGGAAAACCCAAGCACATCACGATAAAAGTTCAATTGTTCCTTTATCGCCGAAGTATAAATTTCTAAATATTCAATCTTCATTAGGTCTGACTTTTAGTAATCCACTTTGGTGTAGGTTGTGGTTTAAAAAATTTCATCTTTTCGTACAGTTCTTCGATGGTTTCAGCAATAATCAACAAATCGTAATTCTCTTTTTTTAATAAACCTGTTTTTACCATCTTCCTAAGCATCGCCATTAAATCATCATAAAAACCATTGATATTCAGTAATCCAATTGGTTTTTGATGCAAGCCCAGTTGGGCCCAGGTAATAATTTCAAAAAGCTCCTCAAAAGTCCCAAAACCACCGGGAAGTGCGATAAAACCATCACTAAGTTTATGCATGGTGAGTTTTCGCTCATGCATATCCTGGGTGGTAATTAATTTATCCAATTGGGTATGTACCACTTCTTTGGTTTTTAAAAATTCAGGAATAACACCGGTTGCTTTCCCTCCATTTTCATTAACACCGGTAGCTACCTGCCCCATTAATCCAAGTTTGCTTCCACCATACACCAGGCGAATATTATTTTTGGCCAAAAATTCCCCTAATTTTTTAGAGGTTTCAATTATTTCTGAATCAACACCATCGCTGCTGGCACAAAAAACAGCTATGCTTTTTAGGGAACTCTGTGTTTTCTTTTCTTTCAAAACAATAATTTTTTAGCGTTTTTGGGCTTTTAGCATTCTAAAATTACCAAACATATCCTTTCGAAGCTCCGCCCTAAAACCATGCTCTTCAACCATCGTTTTAGTTTCTTCTCCCAGATATTGATTAATTTCAAAAAACAACAACCCATTTTTGGATAGTCCTTCTTGTGCTAATTTCGTGATTTTATTGTAGAAAAGTAAAGGATTTTCATCTTTTACGTAGAGTGCCGTTTCCGGTTCGTATTGCAATACATTCTGCTGCATTTCGGCCTTCTCCAATTCCCGCACATAAGGTGGGTTAGAAACGATGACATCAAATTGCCGTGGAAGTTTTTGTGTGGAAAGAATATCCTGGTGAACTAAATGTACTGAAACTTTATTTTTTTCAGTATTTAGATTAGCCACTTTTAAAGCTTCTTCTGAAATATCTATGGCTGAAATTTGGGCTTTTGGCAGGTGTTTTTTTAAACTAATGGGAATGCAACCACTTCCTGTTCCAATATCCAATATATGTAAATCCTGTTGCTGCTTCGGGGACACCTCATCTAAAATCCATTGCACCAGTTCTTCGGTTTCCGGACGCGGAATTAAAACGCCGGGCGTGACTTTAAAACTCAGACTAAAAAATTCGGTTTCTCCAATAATGTACTGAACAGGTTCGAAAACACGAAGTTTTTCTAAAGCTTCCTCAAATTCACTAACTTCAGTAGCATTTAGTTTTTTATTAGGTTCTAAAGCGATCTGTAACCTGTTTAACTGCAAGAAATGTTCGGCCAATAAATTGAAGAAAGACAGATTTTCTTCTTTAGGATACTTATCATCAAGGTTTTCCAGGAATTTATTTTTAAGTTGAGTGACGGTCATTGCTTACTTTAGTTAAGAGTTTAAGGATTACAGCTTTTAATCAGCCCTTTGCGATCAGCTTGAATTAAATTCAACATTTAAGAATTAAAAACATTCTTAACTCGTGTTTCCATCTCATTCAAAACCCTACATTAAAAATTTAAAATACAAAGTCTAAACTCTATACTCTATTTTTTATTTTCTCGCCTTTTCTATTTTCTAAACCCTAACTTTCAATTATGAAGAGCTTTCAAAAGGCAGAGATAAGCATAGAAATGAGATTATCATTTTCGAGCAAGGCAATAGTTTAGAAAGCTTATTCAAAATCCAACATTCAAAATATAAAATAAAAAACGCTATTCTCTACTTTCTAACTTCTAACTACAAATCCTTTATCAGCCAAACTGTACAATTATAATGTCCTGTATTGCCTAGTGGTTTTTCTAATTCCTCAAAACCGGTTTTCTTATACAATTTACAAGCATCTTTCATATAAGGTAAAGTTTCGATATAACACTTTTTATAACCCTGACTTTTAGCATATTTTAAGCAGGTATCCATCATTTGTGCTCCAAGACCTCTTCCACGAGCTTCTGGTAAAAAATACATCTTTTGTAATTCGCAAATTTTCTCCTCAAATCCAGGTAAAGGACCAATACCACAACAACCTATGATTTGATTATTTTTTTCAATTACAAAATAAGCTTTTCGTTCTGCCTTATATTCCGCCGTCATATCATCAAGGGCTTTATCTTCATATGCGGTTCCTACTTTTGGAACTCCCATTTCTATCAAAACATCCTGGATAACTTTTTTAACCTGCTGATTGTCTTGCTGCTGAATTTCCCTAATTTTAAGCATGCTCATTCTTACTAATTAATCCTATTTTTGTGGCTGTGAATATACACGAAAAATATATAAAACGCTGTTTGCAACTCGCCGAAAACGGATTGGGAAGCACCTATCCAAATCCCATGGTTGGTAGTGTGATTGTTTATAAAAACCAAATTATTGGCGAAGGCTGGCATCAAAAAGCGGGAGAGCCTCATGCCGAGGTTAACGCAGTAAATTCAGTTAAAAACCGAGACCTTTTAAAGAAATCGACCATTTATGTAAGTTTAGAACCTTGCAGCCATTTTGGAAAAACGCCACCTTGTAGTGATTTAATCATTGCGAAAGGGATCAAAAAAGTAGTGGTTGCCACTGTAGATCCTTTTGCTGAAGTTGCCGGACGAGGCATTAAAAAACTAATGGAAGCCGGTTGCGATGTAATGCTGGGCGTTCTTGAACAAGAGGCACAGCACCTTAACAAAAGATTCTTTACGTTTCACAATAAAAAGCGTCCTTATATTATATTAAAATGGGCGCAAAGTGAAGATGGTTTTATCGCCCCGCTGCAACGTGAAGATCGTGCTCCTGTTTGGATCAGCAATCGCTACTCAAAACAACTGGTACACAAATGGCGCGCTGAAGAACAGGCGATTCTCGTGGGAACAAAAACGGCAATCGAAGATAACCCAAAACTCAATACGAGATTATATGCCGGGAACAATCCCGTACGGGTGGTGATCGATCGCTCTGGAAAAATTCCGGCAGCATCGGCTATTTTCGACGGAAGTATCAAAACAATTATTATTACTGAAAATAATCAGAAAATAACGTCAAAAAACCTAGAATATCGGCACGCTGATTTTAGTCAAAATTTACCCGAACAAATTGGGAGTATCTTATTTCAGGAAAATTTACAGTCGGTTATTATTGAAGGGGGATTGCAAACACTTCAAAGTTTTATCGATGCGAAATTATGGGATGAAGCGCGTGTATTTTCGGGAAATGTTCAGTTAAAAATGGGAGTTTCAGCACCTAAATTTCAGGGAAAGTTAATTTCCGAAGAAAAAATAGAAGACAACCTGTTAAAGACCTATTTAAATGATTAAAACCATCATTTTTGATTTTGGCGATATTTTCATCAACCTGGATAAGTCGGCTACCCCGGCACAATTAAAGAAATTCGGAGTTAAAAATTTACCAGATTCCATACTCAGCGCCAACCAGGAATACGAAAAAGGTTTACTATCCTCAGAAGAATTCTTCAACAGCTATAAAAAAGAGTTTACATCTATTGAAAAAGACAATTTTCTGAAAGCCTGGAACGCCATTTTGGTAGATTTTCCTAAATATCGCTTAGAGTTCATTAAAAAATTGGCTGTAGAGAAAGATTATCAGCTTATTCTTTTAAGCAACACTAACGAAATTCATATCGATTGGGTTAAAGAAAATATATCTTTTTTTAACGAATTTCAGCAATGTTTTGATGCGTTCTATTTGTCTTACGAGATCAATTTCAGAAAACCCGATGCTAATATTTACGAATATGTGCTGCAACAGCATAACCTAAAACCAGAAGAATGTCTCTTTATAGACGACACCAGGGAAAATACTGATGCCGCCGCTGCTTTAGGCATCAATATTTGGAATCTGGAACCTACGCGAGAGGATGTAATTGATCTATTTACCACAAAGAAAGAACTATTCTCTTAAGAACTATGCCGTCAAAATTCCTTAGTTTGCCAAAATGAAGGACACTTACAAAACCATAACCAAAGCCTCAGAAGAAGTATTATTTAAAGACCGAAACTCGAAGTTTTTTGGTTATGCCTTTCCTGTCAAAAATGAAGAGGAGGCTAATCTGTATCTGGAAGAATTAAAGTCTAAACATCACAAAGCAAGGCACTGGTGTTATGCCTGGCAAACAGGAAAGGAAGAACAGGATATTTATTATCGTGCTAATGACGATGGCGAACCATCCAACTCGGCAGGGATGCCAATTTACGGGCAAATACAGTCTTTTGAAGTAACGAATGTACTTATTGTTGTGGTTCGTTATTTTGGTGGCGTAAAATTAGGTGTTGGCGGACTTATAAATGCTTACAAAACTGCCGCCCAAATGGCGCTGGAAAACTCAAATATCTTAGAACGTACAATTGACGAAGTTTTTGAAGTTTCTTTTGATTATCCTGAAATGAATATCGTAATGCGGCTCATCAAAGAATATAACCTAAATATTGTTGAACAAAAACTGGAATTAGATTGCAAAATCTATCTATCAGTCCGTAAAAAAGAAGCCGAAGCGATATTTGATAAATTCAATACTACTTATAAAGTAGGAATAAAAAGAGTGGACAGTTAACAAATTCATTGGTCATTCTCAGTTAGCAATCAGTATCCAGTATAATAAGCTATAATTTGTTTTTGCAATCCAAATTCAGAATAAAAAATCTTTACTTAAATATTAAATAGTCAACATCATCTTGACTCCTGATACTTGAATCTTGGTTCCAATCTCATTCAACATTCAAAATAATTGTCTATTCTTTATTTTCTAAAGCTTCTCCAAAACATAATCCGGGCATCGTATGGGGCGCCTAGTTTTTGCATCCATAAAAACTAAAACGGTGTTGGCAGTTGTTAACAATTCCCCGTCCTGATTATAAATTTTATAATCAAAAATTATTTTTACATCCGGTCTCTGTCTAAGACTGGTAAAAATCTTTAATTGGTCGTCAAAAAAAGCCGATTTCTTAAACTTAAAATTCATTTCATAAACTGGTAGCATAATACCGTTTTTTTCCATACTTTTATAGGAAATACCAATTTTTTCAAGCCAGTCAATTCGCGCAATTTCCAGATACTGAGCATAATTACCATGATGCACAACACCCATTTGGTCTGTTTCTGCATATCGTACTTTTAGTATAGATAAATGGTCTTTCATTGGCGAATTTTAAAACTTGAAATAAAATAAATTTTGAGATTTGAGTCATTATAAGTATGAGTAAAATATTCCAAAAATTCAATACCAAATGGGTTTTTTTTTTACATATTTTGTTCACATCTTTGTGCCCCTCCTTTTAAACAGGAGCACTCTTATCAGGAGTAAATTCAAACATTATAATAACCCTAAATAACGCCACACTTAGCATGTCGAAAACTGCGCAATCAGTTTGGAATAGCTGTCTAGCTTTTATAAAAGATAACATTTCGCCGCAGGCCTATAAAACCTGGTTCGAGCCTATACAAGCAGTAAAACTTACCGATTGTGCATTAAGTATACAGGTACCGTCTAAGTTTTTCTATGAGTGGCTTGAAGAGCATTATGTTAAGCTTTTAAAAGTTAGCTTAACAAGAGAGCTTGGTGAAAAAGCAAAATTGGTGTACGTTATCAAAATGGAAAACACCTACGGTAATAAATTACCTTTTACCGAAAAAATTCCTAGTACACAACGAGCTAATATGACCTCACAGGAAGTGGATGTTCCTGTAAAGAATAAAAACCCGGAATTAAAAAATCCATTTGTCATCCCGGGCATTAGAAATGTAAAAATTGAATCACAATTAAACCCGAGTTATAACTTCGAAAATTTCCTTGAAGGTGACTCCAATCGTCTGGCAAGATCTGCTGGTTTGGCCGTCGCTAATAAACCTGGAGGAACATCTTTTAATCCGCTTCTTATTTTTGGAGGCGTTGGTCTTGGAAAAACCCATTTAGCGCATGCCATTGGAGTTGAAATTAAAGACAAATACCCAGAGAAAACCGTCCTTTATATTTCTGCGGAAAAATTTACGCAACAATATATCGAATCTGTTAAAAAAAATAATAGAAATGACTTTATTCACTTCTATCAAATTATCGATGTTTTAATTGTAGATGACATTCAATTACTATCGGGTAAAGCAGGAACGCAGGATGTATTTTTCCACATATTCAACCATTTACATCAAAACGGAAAGCAGGTAATCCTTACCAGTGATAAGGCCCCTGTAGATATGCAGGATATTGAGCAACGCTTGCTTTCTCGATTTAAATGGGGACTTTCAGCTGAATTGCAACATCCAGATTTTGAAACCCGCGTTTCTATCATTAAGAACAAACTTTATCGGGATGGTGTGGAAATGCCGGAAGAGATTGTTGAATTTTTAGCGAATAATATTAAAGCGAATATTCGCGAATTAGAAGGAGCTATTATTTCTTTAATCGCTCATTCTTCTTTCAATAAAAAAGATGTAACCTTAGAACTTGCGAAAAAAATCGTAGATAATTACGTTAAAAATACCAAGCGAGAGGTAAGCATAGATTACATTCAAAAAGTAGTAAGTGATTACTTCCAGATGGATGTGGAAACTTTGCAATCTAAAACAAGAAAGCGCCATATTGTACAGGCCAGGCAACTGGCAATGTTTTTTGCTAAAAAATTTACCAAAGCTTCTTTGGCCAGTATTGGTTCGCAAATAGGAAGCCGTGATCACGCAACGGTTTTACACGCTTGCAAAACAGTAGACAATCTTGCTTCTACAGATAAACAATTCAAGAAATTTGTAGAAGATCTCAATAAAAAATTAACGATTTAAGTTTCAAAAAAGCTCTTTAAAAAGAGCTTTTTTGCTTTAAAATAGCTACTAAACTATGGAAAAGAAAAAAATCCTAATGGTTTGCCTGGGTAACATTTGTCGCTCTCCACTTGCAGAAGGAGTGCTAAAGGCAAAAGTAAATGCAAACGAAGTTTATGTAGATTCTGCCGGTACCAGCAACTATCATATTGGTGATCTGCCCGATCGCCGATCTATCGCTACTGCCAAAAAGCATAATCTAGACATAACCGACCAGCGTGGCCGACAACTTACTAAACAGGATTTAAAAGATTTTGACCATATTTTTGTAATGGATAATTCCAATTTTCGCGATGCTATTGCTTTAGCTGATTCTGAAGAGGAAAAAGCAAAAATAAAACTCATTTTAAACGAGATTTTCCCCGGCGAAAATGTAGATGTTCCCGATCCTTATTATGGTGGTGATCAGGGCTTCGAAAATGTGTATCAAATGCTGGATGAAGCTACAGTGAAAATCGTTGAAAAAATAAAAAACGGAACTTACTAATGGGACAAAACTTTTCATTTTCGGGAAAACTTTATTTAATTCCAACAACACTTGGTGAATCTAACCCCATAGATGTTTTGCCCTTAACGGTAAAAAAGCACGTAGAGCGCATAGATCATTACATTGCTGAAAATGAAAAAACAGCCCGCAGAGCAATAAAAAAACTTGTTCCGCAGAAAAAACAACAAATTTTAAAGTTTAAAACGCTAAATAAATTTACGGAAATCACCGAAATCCCAAACTTTCTGGATGCCTGCAAAGAAGGTTTTGATATGGGACTTATTAGTGAAGCTGGTGTGCCCGGTGTTGCCGATCCAGGTGCCGAAATTGTAAAGTTAGCGCATCAAAATGGAATACAGGTAGTCCCTTTAGTTGGTCCTTCTTCTATATTACTAGCCATGATGGGCAGCGGTATGAATGGTCAGTCATTTAGTTTTAATGGCTACCTGCCTATCGATAAAAAAGAAAAGAAACAGGAGTTAAAAAACCTTGAGCGCATTTCTTCCGAAAAAAATATGGCCCAGGTTTTTATTGAAACACCGTACCGTAATAACAAACTTCTAGAGGATCTTCTCCAAATCTTACATCCAACCACACGGTTGTGCATTGCCTGCGATCTTACGCTACCCACAGAGTTTATCCTTAGCTTATCTATTAATGAATGGAAACAAAAAAAGGTAGATCTTCATAAAAGACCTACCATTTTTGTACTTCAAAAAGACTGATTCCTAAAATCAGGAATTAACAGCTTCTATTTTTGATAAATCTACTCTTGGATTTTTAACGGGTTGGATAAACGATGTATCATAACCTGCAAAACGCTTCATATAGTATTTAATACTGGTTCCAAATGCGTCGTTAAACATTTGCCCACCATAACTTCTTAAATACTTTTTCACGCTACCAGGCCCAGCAAGATGTGCCGCTGCCAGTATTCCAGATTCTGTAACTTCCACCCCGTTTATGTTTTTACCCACGAAGCGCTTAATGTCACGAATAAGGATCCATTTGTTACGAGAAGCATTAGTATAAAAAGTTGCTTCCTGAAGTTCTGGATTATTAAGAAATTCCTGGGTATCGTAAACGCCT
The DNA here is from genome assembly GCF_056859415.1 of Zunongwangia sp. L-65. Lineage (NCBI taxonomy): Bacteria > Pseudomonadati > Bacteroidota > Flavobacteriia > Flavobacteriales > Flavobacteriaceae > Zunongwangia > Zunongwangia sp. L-65. Next base: position 19,414 of record NZ_JBSXOK010000074.1, on the reverse strand, counting down.
AATAAATTAAGGGTTCCTTTACCAAACTGGTATTTTCCCATATATCCATACTCATTGATGCTCTTGTAGTCTCCACGTGATTCTTTAAAACCAATAGCTTCTTTAAACCCTGTGTAAGACTTCCCTAGTCTTGGAAGGGCTTTTAAAGCCACTTCTGAAGTTTTTAACGGTAACGTATCTGGTGAAACCGTATAATCTAATTCAAGATTTGGAGTAGTAAAACCTTCAATCTCTAAATCTGCTGCCTTCTTGGTGCTGAAACTAAAAAATACAGATCCAGCAAGAACTGGCAGCCAAGAAAGTTTAACAATTTTCTTACTCATTACATTTTTTTTCTGAAGAGCTTGTTAAATCAATATTTATTGCTATCTTTATAAAATTGATCTCTCTTCAAATTTGCGAGGGCAAATGTACAACAAATTTTAATAATCTGAATAACAGAGTGTTAAACCTTTCACAAAGAGACTCCTGTCGTTAACAAAACACCAACACACATAATATCAATAAGTTAGACTTTCCTTAATTCTGGAAGTTTCTACCTTTTTATCCCCTTTTTATTAATCCACCGTATATATTCCTGCTTGTTACGGTTGTGCTGGGCAAGGGTCTTCGCGAATTTATGATAACCAAAATTTTCAACATTGGCTACAAAATAGAAATAGTCATGGTCCTCGTAATTTAATACCGCTTCGATTGAAGAAATATCGGGCATACTAATGGGACCCGGCGGAATTGTAGCATATTTATAAGTATTATAAGGAGAATCCAGCTCTAAATCTTTATAAAGAACCCTTTTTATGATCGTGTCAAAGTTTTGAGTTTTTTCTTTGATCGCATAAATTACTGTAGGATCAGCATCTAGTTTCCAACCGTTTTTATAACGATTCATATATACTCCAGCTACTCTTGGACGTTCGTCTACCTTTGCTGTTTCTTTCTGGACGATAGAAGCCATTGTAATGACCTGTGCGGGTGTTAAACCAATTTCTTCTGCTCTTTGCAATCTTGTGTCTGTCCAAAAACGATCGTATTCCTTTTTCATACGACTTCTAAACTCTTCAGCCGATGTATTCCAGAAGAATTCATATTTATTGGGAATATACATTCCCAAAGCAGTAGCATCATCAAAACTGTTCTCAGCAAGAAAATCCTTGCTTTGCATTGCTTCTAATAAACTAAGACTGTCTGCTTCAATTTGAGCTGCCACACGTCCCGCCAAATCCTCAATGCGCTCCTGATTATTGAAAGTCACATTTACAGGCATATTTTTACTACGCAAAGCATTAATAATTTCGTTATTATTCATTCCTTTTTTTAGAATAAACCTTCCTGCTTTTATATTATTGGGGTATTGCTTTTTTTCAGCAACTATATTAAAACTATTTAGGTCTTTAATAAGCGGTTTTAAACTATCTAGCACTGCTGGATAATCAGAATTTGTTGGGATCAAAACCACTTTCTGGCTCGAAGAAAAAGCAGTGTTTATTCCAAAAATGGTTTGATAAATATAATAACTAAATCCACCTACAGCCACCAGTCCTAAAACTGCTATGGCTACTACTATTTTTTTAATGTACATTATTGTTAATTAGTTGATATAAATACTCGTCCTTAAAACGACCATTTACAAACGTCCATTCTTTTTTTAATCCCGCTTTTGTAAAACCTATATTTTCAAAAAGGCGTAAACTCCGCAAATTATCCGCTGTTATGTTGGCATAAACCTGATGTAGGCCTAAATGCTTAAAACAATATTTGCAAACCAGTGATAAACTTTCAGCTCCAAAGCCTTTTTGTCGCTCTTCCGGATTTGCAATAAGAAGTCCGATCGCCGCCCGTCGATCTTTAGGTTCAAAATCAAAAATATCAATCAAACCAATAGGGCGATGGTCCAGATTACAGATAACCAGTCGTAATTGTTTTACTTCATAAATATCAAGATGAGAATTTTCCAGATATTTTTTAAGTATGTATTTCGAAAAAGGAGCCTGGGTTGCACTTACTTCCCAAAACTCCTCGTTATTCTCCAACTCATGAAGAAACTCGAGGTCTTCAGGTTCTAATGCTCTTAGATATAATTTTTCTCCTTTTAAGGTTAGCATGCTATCTCTCCTTTAAAAACAAGCACAGCAGGTCCTTTAAGCCAGACATCGCTATAACTATCGCCATCGCTTTTAAAACTTACCGATAAATTACCACCCGGAACCTGTAATTTCACCTCACTGGCTTTGGTACGATTACTATGATGTGCGGCAATAGCAACAGCAGTTACACCGGTGCCGCAAGCCAAAGTTTCATCTTCTACTCCACGCTCATAAGTCCTTACGATAAAAGTATCCTCTTCATCCGTCTTTTCTACAAAGTTTACATTTGTCCCTTTTTCTTTATAATCGCTAGAATAACGTATAGCCGCTCCCTCTTCTTTTACATCTAGATTTTTTACATCTTCAGTAAACACAATATGATGTGGAGATCCGGTATCCAGAAAAGCTATATTTCCAGATTGGTATATATCAGAGACGTTTTGCATCTGTAAATTCACAACATTGTCCTTGTCTATAAAGGCTTTATGAGGACCATCAATAGCGGTAAATTTAGCCTGGGTTTCGATAATTCCAAGCATTTTTGCAAAAGCCACCAAACATCGACCTCCGTTACCGCACATACTGCTTTGATTACCATCTGCATTAAAATAAACCATTTTAAAATCATCTCCTTCAACATCGGGATGTTCCAAAAGGATTAAGCCATCGGCCCCTATGCCAAATTTTCGGTCGCAGAGCCTGTTGATCAGTTTGGTATCGTTTTTGGATACTACATTATTGCGATTATCAATCATTACAAAATCGTTACCTGTTCCCTGATATTTGAAAAACTGAAGTCCCATTATTTAGCAGATTTTAAAGACGCAAATATACAATTTTAGAAGTGACTTCTGCGTTTTTAAGTATGAGCTGACAAACAGGAAAATAGAATATAATTAGTATAAATTAAAAGTTTAATAAATAAAATTTTTCAGAAGAATATGAGAAAATTAGCAAGTTTACTTATTGTTTCCATCCTGGGTGGAGCATTAACATTAGGTAGCTACAAGCTATTTTTTGAAGAAGAAAATGTTTCCTTCTTGCAAGAAAAGCAAGATGCTACCCAAAGCCTTATTCAAGCAAATTATGATGCCAATCGTACCTATGGTACCAATGTAGATTTTACTGCAGCTGCAGAGAAGACCGTACATGCTGTAGTTCATGTTAAAAATGTTGCGGTATACAGCGGCCCAAGAAGTTGGGCAGATGTAATGCAGGGAAAAACGGAGTCCAGCAAAGCCCTGCGCGGTACTGGATCTGGTGTAATTATCACCCCTGATGGCTACATTGTGACCAACAACCACGTCATCGATGGTGCTAACGAATTAGAGGTAACCTTAAATAACAACAAAACCTATAAGGCAAAAGTTATTGGTACCGATGCCATTTCAGACATTGCCTTAATTAAAGTGGAACCGGAAGAAGACCTTGAATATATTCCTTTTGGAAACTCGAACAATACAAAAGTTGGGGAATGGGTATTAGCCGTTGGTAATCCTTTTAATTTAAAATCGACTGTTACCGCTGGTATTATAAGCGCAAAATCCAGAAACTTGAATCCCAACGCAACAGGACAATCATTTATCCAGACCGATGCTGCAATTAATCCCGGAAACAGCGGGGGGGCCCTTGTAAATATTAACGGTGAATTAATAGGAATTAACACGGCCATCACTTCTATGACGGGTAGTTATGTAGGATATGCATTTGCAGTACCCTCTAATAATGCCAGAAAAATTGTAGAAGATATTATGGAATATGGGGATATCCAACAGGGAATTCTTGGTATTCGTGGAAGCGATTTCAACAGAACTCCAGAGCTTAGTGAAGAATATGGAACCACGCAGGGAGTTTATGTAAGTGAGGTAACTTCTGGAAGCGGAGCTGAAAAAGCCGGAATTAAAGCGAAAGATGTTATCAGAAAAATTGATAATATTAAGGTGAATAAATTCTCAGACCTTACTGGTTATATCAACACCAAACGGCCAAATGATACCGTAAATGTAACAGTATTAAGAAATGGTGTCGAAAAAGAAATCGCCGTAAAATTAACAAAACTTAGCGTTACGCAGCTCCCAATTGGTTTAGAAGTTACCAATGCTTCTAAAGACGAATTGAAGTTTTACCAAACCGAAAATGGTGTAAAAATTAGTAAAACATTGAGCGATCAATATGCTGAAGAAGAATTTGTAGGAGCAATTATTACAGAGATTAACGGCGATAAGATTTATGACATTCGCGATGCAGAAGAAGCTTTTAAATCTTTAGAAAGAGGACAGGGATTAACCATGACTTTTATAGATAAAACCGGCCAAAAGCAGCGTGTAATCTTCAGATAGCCTGCAAACGTTAAAAATACACTTAAAACTCCTGATTTACAGGAGTTTTTTTATTCCTTAATTATTTTACGAAAACGTTTGAAATACATACTTTTGTATTAAATTTAACCACATATTTAAACAAAATGAGCTTAAATAAAGTTTACGAAAGAGAACTTGCATTTCAGGCAGACCGAAGACGTGCCACCGTAGAATTTATTAATATAGTAAGTGACTTATGGTATGATAAATCTATCGAGCTCGTTCTTTTTAGAAATCAGCTTATCAATAAAAATGTTAGCGACATTTTAAACCTTCATGAATATGCAGGTGCTTTTGTACAAAAGCCGATCTCTATTTTCGATTCAGTTGAAATCATCAAAGCTATTAAAGACCTAAACCTTCCTCCTGCAAAATTAGACATTGGGAAACTTACTTATGAGTATCATTTAGAAGATCAAGAGTATACAAATGCCATGGCCTTTGTGTCTGATAAATTAAACGATGCTAAAGATGTAGAAGCAGTAACTCCTAAAGATGTAGTGCTTTATGGATTCGGAAGGATTGGACGCTTAGTTGCCCGCGAATTAATGACTAAAACCGGTAAAGGAAATCAATTAAGACTAAGAGCCATCGTTACTCGAGACAAAATATCTGAAGAAGTCTTAGCTAAAAGAGCTTCTCTTTTAATGAATGATTCGGTTCATGGTGAATTTGCAGGAACAGTTTCCTATAGTATTGAAAAATCTGCATTAATAATTAACGATACAACTGTACATATAATTAGCGCCTCTAATCCTGAGGATATAGATTACACCAAATGGGGTATCAGTGAGGCGTTGATTATCGACAATACTGGTGCTTTCAGAGATAAGGAAGCGCTACAACGACACTTGAAATCTAAAGGAGCAGCCAAGATCTTGCTTACCGCGCCGGGAAAAGGAATTCCGAATATCGTCCACGGGGCAAACCACACGTTATTTAAGCCAGAGGAACATAATATATACTCGGCAGCCAGCTGCACCACAAACGCGATTACTCCAGTTCTAAAAGCCATAGACGAATCTCTGGGAATTATTGACGGACATTTAGAAACCATTCACGCATATACAAACGATCAAAACCTGGTTGATAATATGCATAGTAAATATCGCCGTGGTCGCGCAGCCAGTTTAAATATGGTAATTACGGAAACCGGCGCCGGTAAAGCAGTAGCAAAATGTCTTCCGCAATTGGAAGGAAAATTAACTTCTAATGCGATACGTGTTCCTGTTCCTAACGGATCATTAGCTATTTTACATTTACAGGTGGAAAGTCAAACCTCTGTAGAAGGCGTAAATTCAGTCTTAAAAAAATATGCGCTGGAAGGTGATTTGGTTGAACAAATTAAGTTTTCGATAGATAACGAATTGGTTTCATCAGACATTATCGGTTCTTCAGCTCCCGCCATTTATGACAGCAAAGCAACTATTGTTGCAAACAATGGAAAAAATATCGTCTTATATATATGGTACGATAATGAGTATGGCTATAGTCATCAGGTAATCAGGCTAGCAAAGTATATTGCAAAAGTTAGGCGATATACTTACTACTAAACCTGTATTTTTTCCAATCCCGATACCCGCCAATGGCGGGTATCTTTTTTTGTGATAAACTTAACCCATCGATTTAAGGGCTTTATGCAATTTTGTAAAAAATAAAGCATGAGTTCTAAAAGAAAAAGACGACATCTTAAAAAGAAGCGATATATCGCTCCGGTAATCATTTTAGGAGCTCTTATTGTTTTTCGTCTATTCCTGCCTCTTATCGTTAAAAATTACGTAAACAAAACGCTAAATAATATTCCTGGTTATCATGGCCATGTAGAAGATATTGATATTGCCTTATGGCGAGGTGCTTATACCATAGATTCTTTAGTATTAATAAAAGAAAAGGCGGAAACTGAAACTCCCCTACTCGATTTTCCGGAAACTGATATTTCAATAGAATGGAAGTCCCTGCTAAAGGGTAAGGTAGTAAGCGAAATTGAAATGCATAGTCCCAAATTTAATTATATTTTCGAAGATCAACAGGATACTACTGCTGTGGAAAATCCAAAAACCGAAGATTGGACAAAAGCCTTAACCGATCTTGTACCTATTGACATTAACCACCTTCAGGTATACAATGGCACGGCAAATTTCGTTCAGCTCTCCTCGGATCCTCAGATTGATATGTTTATGCAAAAAGTAAACTTACAGGCAACCAATCTTAGCAATGTAATCAACAATGAAAAGCCATTGCCATCAAACATTCAGGCTACCGCGGTTTCTATTGGAGGTGGTAATGTAAAGCTTCATGGCAATATGAACCTATTAAAGGAAATCCCTGATATGGATATTGATTTCTCCTTACAAAAAGCAAGAGCTACGGGAATTAATGATCTTATCCAACGCTATGCCGGTGTAGATTTTGAAAGCGGAACTTTTGAGCTTTACAGCGAAATTGCCATAAATGATGCCTACCTGAAAGGTTATATTAAACCCATGTTTATTAATACTAAACTTATTGGAAAAGATGAAGAAGGCGGACTTTTCAAAAAGCTCTGGGAAGGATTTGTTGGAGTTTTTAAATTTATCCTTAAAAATCAGGGCACAGATACTTTAGCAACAAAAGTACCACTAGAAGGAGATCTTAAAAATGTAAAAACAGGAGTTTTACCTACCGTATTCAATATTTTTGAAAATGCATGGATTAATGCATTTAAAAATAGCGTGAATGAAGAAATTAATTTCGAGGATGCAAAACAGAAGAAATAAATCACTGCAATAAGGAGGAGAATTCGCAAAGTCTAATAAAGTAACAAGGGAAAATCCTTTCTAAAATTTCTACCAATAAAATTGAAGCTATCGGTGTTGGATGCGCCTAAATGCTCCAGGATAGATTAAAGCTAATATTCTTTGCCCCATATACTTTTTGTTTTGAAAATTACAACCAAAAAAAACACCGTACCCATACAATAAAATAACATTTTAAAGGTTACGTTGGTACTAACAAACACGAAAACTTCATTTTAAAATGAATAAGCTACTAATTACACTATTAATTTTTACCGCATTTACTTTAAAAAGTAATGCCCAGGACAGTATTCTTACCACAAATCCTATTCAACAAAAATTTCAGGAGTTAATTGAATCTTCCAACAATTATCAGGAATATAAGGTGGTTAATTATGATGAACTGGTAGATCTAAGGGACAAGACCAACGATTATATCCAGGAATTAAAAGATCAAATTACGGTTGGCAAAAATACAGCAGACCAACAGGAAGAAGAAATTGCTAATTTAGAAGGTGAATTAAAAACAACACAGCAAAATCTTCAACAAGTTACCGAAGAGAAAGATAATATCGTTTTTTTAGGTATGCCGCTAACAAAAGGAACCTACATGGCGATGATGTGGGGAATTGTTGCCATTCTTATCTTAGCCCTGGTTTTCTTTATTTATAAGTTTAAAAATTCTAATGCGGTAACCAAAGAGGCCAAAAAACGTCTTGATGATACTGAAAAGGAATTTGATACCTATAAGAAAAAAGCCTTAGAAAAAGAGCAACGCCTTGGCCGACTTCTTCAGGATGAAAAAAACAAGGTAAACAAAATGAACACTTAAATTCTGCAATTATTCGCATCTTTACAGTCTTAAAATTGCATTCTTAAATTAAAGCGCCATGCGAATAGATATTATCACAGTTGTTCCTGATATTCTTAAAAGTCCGTTTGAAGCATCAATTCTTAAACGAGCGATCGAAAAAGGACACGTAGAAATCCACATGCATAATTTACGGGATTATGTGACTGATAATTATAAGCAAATTGACGATTACCAATTTGGCGGGGGCGCAGGAATGGTGATGATGATCGAACCTATAGATAAATGCATTACTAAGCTTAAGTCTGAACGAGACTATAACGAAGTAATTTATATGACCCCTGATGGTGCCACCTTAAATCAAAAAATGGCTAATAGAGTTTCAATGATGGAAAATATCATCATTCTTTGCGGTCATTATAAAGGGGTAGATCAGCGGGTACGCGATCATTTTATTACTAAAGAAATTTCAGTAGGTGATTATGTATTGTCTGGTGGAGAATTAGGTGCAGCTATTTTATGTGACGCGGTCATTAGGCTTATCCCGGGAGTTTTAGGCAATGAAACATCAGCATTAACAGATTCGTTTCAGGACAACCTATTAGCTCCTCCTGTATATACCAGACCCGCTGAATATAAAGGATGGAAAGTACCTGAAATTTTAACTACAGGGAATTTTCCAAAGATAGAAGAATGGCGTGAAAATGAAGCATTTAAGCGCACACAAAAGCTTAGACCAGATCTTTTGGAAGAAGATTAAAATTCTTCATTAAAACATGTAATTATAAAAATAAAATTTATAATTTTGCATCCGTTCTAAAATAACCTCTGGCGAGAACCGTGAACGTTGTTTTAGCTTGCATCTTAAATATTTAACTATGGAATCGTTAATTAAATACGTTCAAGACGAATTCGTTACCAAGAAAGATCTTCCTGAATTTTCAGCTGGAGATACTATTACCGTTTATTACGAAATTAAAGAGGGGCAAAAAACCCGTACTCAGTTCTTCCGTGGAGTTGTTATTCAAAAAAGAGGAACAGGTAGCTCACAGACTTTCACTATTAGAAAAATGAGTGGAACTGTAGGTGTAGAGCGTATCTTCCCTGTAAACCTTCCTGCGATCCAAAAGATTGAGATCAACAAAAGAGGTAGCGTTAGAAGAGCTAGAATTTTCTACTTTAGAGAACTTACAGGTAAAAAAGCTCGTATTAAAGAAGCTAAAAGAGCTTAATTTTTACTTTTTACAATACAATTTAAAAACTCCGTTTTCAACGGAGTTTTTTTATGCCTTATTTTTAGTCTTTCTTAACAGGCTTTGCCCGTAAATTGCTAGCTAAAATGTCTAAAAAATAGTATATTGCGAAGACAGCAAACTCTGTATCATTGCAGGGTTGGTACGAAATTTGACAAATCAAAAAAAATTGAATAATGGCAGAAAACACCAAGATTTTTTATACCAAAACAGATGAAGCTCCGGCTTTAGCCACATACTCATTACTTCCCATCGTACAAACTTATACCAAAGCAGCAGATGTAATTCTAGAAACAAAAGATATTTCTCTTGCTGGACGTATTCTTTCTCAATTTCCCGAGTTTTTAGAAGACAACCAAAAAGTTGCAGATGCACTTGCAGAACTTGGTGAATTGGCAAAGAAACCAGAAGCCAACATTATTAAATTACCTAATATTAGTGCTTCTATTCCTCAGTTAAAAGCAGCTATTAAAGAACTTCAGGAAAAAGGATACAAACTTCCTGAATATCCTGATGAACCAGCTACTGAAGAGGAAAAAGAAATTAGAGCAAAATACGATAAAGTAAAAGGTAGTGCAGTAAACCCTGTATTACGTGAAGGTAACTCCGATCGTAGGGCTCCAAAAGCGGTAAAGAATTTCGCAAAGAAAAACCCTCATTCTATGGGGGAATGGAGTTCAGATTCTAAATCTCATGTAGCCACTATGGATAGTGGTGATTTTTACCATAACGAAAAATCTGTTACTTTAAACGAAGATGATAGCGTAGACATCGTTTTTACTTCAGCTTCTGGAGAACAAACTGTACTTAAGAAAGGACTCAAATTACTTGCCGGTGAAATTATTGACGGTACAGTAATGAATATTTCTCAATTAGAGAAATTCTTAAAAGAACAAGTTCAGGATGCTAAGGATAAAGGTGTGCTTTTTTCTCTTCACATGAAAGCCACCATGATGAAGGTTTCAGATCCTATTATTTTTGGTCATGCTGTAAAAGTATTTTTTGCTGATGTATTTGAAAAATATGGTAAGGATATAAAGAAAGCTGGAGGAAATCCAAACAGCGGACTTGGAGACATCTTAAGTGCTATAGAATCTTTACCTGAAGATAAAAGAAAAGAAATAAATGATGCTATTCAGACTGCTATTAAAAACGGTCCTGATTTAGCAATGGTAAATTCTGATAAAGGAATTACCAACCTACATGTTCCAAGTGATGTCATTATTGACGCTTCTATGCCTGCAATGATTAGAACATCCGGACAAATGTGGAATAAAGACAATAAAACTCAGGATACTAAGGCGGTAATCCCAGATAGTAGTTATGCCGGAATTTACCAGGCAACTATAGATTTCTGTAAAGAACATGGTGCTTTTGATCCAACTACTATGGGAACTGTACCTAATGTAGGACTTATGGCCCAAAAAGCAGAAGAGTATGGTTCACATGATAAAACTTTTGAAATTCCAGAAGTTGGTACAGTTAAAGTTGTAGATCTTAAAGGAGACACTTTAATGGAGCATGAAGTTGAAGAAGGGGACATCTGGAGAATGTGCCAGGTAAAAGATGCTCCTATACAGGATTGGATAAAATTGGCTGTAAATCGCGGTAAAGAAAGTGGAATGCCAATTGTATTCTGGTTAGATAACGAAAGAGCTCATGATGCCCAATTGATTGAGAAAGTACAAAAGTATCTTCCAGAACATGATACTAAAGGACTTCAAATTGAAATCATGTCTCCGTTGAAAGCAACTGAATTTACATTAAAAAGAGTAAAAGACGGAAAAGATACCATCTCTGTAACCGGTAATGTACTTAGAGATTATTTAACGGATTTATTCCCAATTTTAGAATTAGGAACAAGTGCGAAAATGCTTTCTATTGTACCGCTAATGAATGGAGGTGGACTATTTGAAACCGGTGCTGGCGGATCAGCACCTAAACATGTACAACAATTTGTTGAAGAAGGGCATTTAAGATGGGATTCTTTAGGAGAGTTTCTTGCTTTAGCTGTTTCTTTAGAGCATTTAGGCAATAAATATAATAATAAAAGAGCTCTCGTTTTATCAGACACCCTGGACAAAGCAACAGAGAAGTTTCTTGAAAATGGTAAATCTCCGTCTAGAAAGGTGAATGAACTTGATAACCGTGGAAGTCACTTCTATCTTGCACTTTATTGGGCCGAAGCCTTAGCAAATCAAGATAAAGATGCCGATTTAAAAGAGCATTTCGAAAAAATTGCTTCTGAACTTGAAGCTAATGAAGCCAAAATTATTGAAGAACTTAATGGAGCCCAGGGATCTCCTCAAGATATTGGTGGGTACTATAAAATGGACGATCATAAAACAAGTAGTGCAATGCTACCTAGCGAAACACTAAATAAAATTTTAGGAAATTAAATACTTTAAAAATAGAAAAAACAAAGGCCGAAATTCTTCAATTTCGGCCTTTGTTTTTATACTGTTATTCTCCATGAATAGATTGCATCTGTCAAAACATAAAATGAAATCTATTAATCTTAGGTTAAACCTGATCTTCATAGTTTCAAAAACTATTTTCTTACCGAAATTTGTAGAATGAAATATACCCCAGGAGAAAGAAATAAGAAAAAAGAATATATCATTTTATTAGT
>NZ_JBSXOK010000074.1:0-2500 GCF_056859415.1 Zunongwangia sp. L-65 | reverse complement strand
TCACGTCCTTCTTCGCCTCTGAGAGCCTAGGCATTCCCCATACGCCCTTAATAAGCTTGTATGCTTTTTACCTAATATGCTCGCACAACCACCTTAACGATGGTCGTTAACTTTTTTGTTTTGCTATTATTACAATAGAATTTTTACAAACCCTATCTCATAATAAGCGTTAGTTTCTCGTATTCTTTATTTCTCAATATGTCAATGAACGATCGCGAGTCGCGATAGACGTATAAACAATCTATGCTTCCCACTGCAAACTCTGAAGATTATCTTTCAAATCTCCAGGCATTGCCTGGTGGAGAATATCGGAGTCGAACCGATGACCTCCTGCGTGCAAGGCAGGCGCTCTAGCCAGCTGAGCTAATCCCCCATTTTCAGTGATCAGTTAACAGTTATCAGTTAACAGTACTTATAACGGCTACTCAACCTCTAAAATTTCCTTTAGTTATTTCAAATGAACTTCTGTGTCTCAAGTTTAACTTTAAACTTTTAAACCTTCAACTTTAAACTCGCGCTTTGCGCGGTCGTAGTCTCAGGCAGACTCCCTTCGGCGCGGCACTACCGTGCCTTGCTCAGGATAAACTTCTCGTCTGCTTCTGCCTACTTTCAGTAGTCTCAGGCAGACTCGAACTGCCGACCTCTACATTATCAGTGTAGCGCTCTAACCAGCTGAGCTATGAGACTGTCCATAACAGTTTTAAAGTTTAACAGTTAAAAGTCACAAAGCAATACTACTTTCTACTTTTCAACTTTTTACTTTAATACTGTAGTTTATCGAATTGACATTAAGAATCAAGACCTTAAAGGCTTGCTTTTGAACTTCCCTTTATTTAATTGCGATTCTCTTTTGAAAGAGAATGCTCTAGAAAGGAGGTGTTCCAGCCGCACCTTCCGGTACGGCTACCTTGTTACGACTTAGCCCCAGTTACCAGTTTTACCCTAGGCCGCTCCTTGCGGTAACGGACTTCAGGTACCCCCGGCTTCCATGGCTTGACGGGCGGTGTGTACAAGGCCCGGGAACGTATTCACCGCATCATGGCTGATATGCGATTACTAGCGATTCCAGCTTCACGTAGTCGAGTTGCAGACTACGATCCGAACTGTGATAGGGTTTATAGATTCGCTCCTTCTCGCGAAGTGGCTGCTCTCTGTCCCTACCATTGTAGCACGTGTGTGGCCCAGGACGTAAGGGCCGTGATGATTTGACGTCATCCCCACCTTCCTCACGGTTTGCACCGGCAGTCTGGCTAGAGTTCCCACCATTACGTGCTGGCAACTAACCACAGGGGTTGCGCTCGTTATAGGACTTAACCTGACACCTCACGGCACGAGCTGACGACAACCATGCAGCACCTTGCAATCTGTCCGAAGAAATATCTGTTTCCAGATACGTCAGACTGCATTTAAGCCCTGGTAAGGTTCCTCGCGTATCATCGAATTAAACCACATGCTCCACCGCTTGTGCGGGCCCCCGTCAATTCCTTTGAGTTTCATTCTTGCGAACGTACTCCCCAGGTGGGTTACTTATCACTTTCGCTTAACCACCCAGCCCTCAATTAGGCCGGACAGCTAGTAACCATCGTTTACGGCGTAGACTACCAGGGTATCTAATCCTGTTCGCTACCTACGCTTTCGTCCATCAGCGTCAATATAGTATTAGTGATCTGCCTTCGCAATCGGTATTCTGTGTAATATCTATGCATTTCACCGCTACACTACACATTCTAACCACTTCATACTAATTCAAGGTCTACAGTATCAATGGCAGTTCTACAGTTAAGCTGCAGACTTTCACCACTGACTTATAGACCCGCCTACGGACCCTTTAAACCCAATGATTCCGGATAACGCTTGGATCCTCCGTATTACCGCGGCTGCTGGCACGGAGTTAGCCGATCCTTATTCATAGAGTACCGTCAGCTCCTTACACGTAAGGAGGGTTCTTCCTCTGTAAAAGCAGTTTACAACCCATAGGGCCGTCTTCCTGCACGCGGCATGGCTGGATCAGGCTCTCGCCCATTGTCCAATATTCCTCACTGCTGCCTCCCGTAGGAGTCTGGTCCGTGTCTCAGTACCAGTGTGGGGGATCTCCCTCTCAGGACCCCTACCTATCGTAGCCATGGTAAGCCGTTACCTTACCATCTAGCTAATAGGACGCATGCTCATCTCTTACCGTAACCTTTAATCATAAACTGAGGCCAGTCTATAATACTATGAGGTATTAATCCACGTTTCCATGGGCTATCCCTCAGTAAGAGGTAGATTGCATACGCGTTACGCACCCGTGCGCCGGTCGTCAGCAGAGTGCAAGCACTCCCTGTTACCCCTCGACTTGCATGTGTTAGGCCTGCCGCTAGCGTTCATCCTGAGCCAGGATCAAACTCTTCATCGTTGTTTCATTAATATGTGACAACTAAATAAATGTTTTCCTTCTCAAGAAGTCTAAAGCTCAAAAGTTTGACTCTTTATAGTCTTAATTCTTAATCTTTACGCTATA
>NZ_JBSXOK010000073.1:0-56250 GCF_056859415.1 Zunongwangia sp. L-65 | reverse complement strand
CAGAATCATTGAAGGTATCCTCTAGCGTACGTTGGCTCAATTTTTCATTATCCAGGATCCCGAACAATAAAAGATAAAACATTTTTTTACCATGAAGGACCTTTGAATAATGATCGACTTTCGTCTGGGTAGCTAGTTGGGGTAACAGGGCTTCAGGTATAACTTGAAGTAACTCATTTACAGTTACCTTATGATCTTTAAAAACTGACATATAAGACTGATTATCAATATTAAAGATACAAAAAACAAAGAATAAAAGCAAGTTATTTATCTGATAATCAGTAGGTTATTCATATATTTCCTTCGGTATTATAATTAAGAAAAAAGTCTTTATAACAAAAAAGTCGGAAGAATAATCTTCCGACCATGACTGGACGAAAGCCACCTTTTGATTTGTATCTAATTTTACTCGATAATCATGATCACCGGGTTGAGTTAGGCCTGAATGATATTATTATTTTCTTTGTTGATCTTCAATTCGTCTCCCGTTTTTATAATCACCTTCTGCCACTAAACTACCTTCAGGATTATAATAAGTTTGATGACCGTCTAATTCTCCATTTTTATAATTAAGATCTTGTAAAAGCTGCCCATTATCTGCGTAAATCTGACTGCTTCCATTTTTAATTCCGTTAAGGTAATTTGTCTTTTCTCCTACTTTTCCATTTTTAAAATAAGTGGTTTGCAAACCATTTAACTCATCATTTTTG
Source organism: Zunongwangia sp. L-65 (assembly GCF_056859415.1). Classification (NCBI taxonomy): domain Bacteria; kingdom Pseudomonadati; phylum Bacteroidota; class Flavobacteriia; order Flavobacteriales; family Flavobacteriaceae; genus Zunongwangia; species Zunongwangia sp. L-65. The sequence continues at coordinate 55,540 of NZ_JBSXOK010000073.1, read as the reverse complement.
TAATATTCCGTCATCATTATTTGGTCACTTTTATGATGGTACGTGATCCATTTGCCCGCTCTTTTTTTATTCAGCATCATTCCCTCGCTAATTACCTCTCCCTGCTGGGTGTAATACTTTACCGCAATAGAATCGCTACCAGTATCAAAATCCATAATTGCACTTGGATGCTTTTCGTAACCTTTTTTATAGAATTTGAACTTTCCCGTTTCCTTTCCATGATTAAAGGTTCCTTCGAATTTAGTTTGATTGCTTCCAGGAAAATTTACTTTCCATTCGCCGTGCCTTTTGCCCTGCGCATCATTCAAATTTGGTCCCTCCTGAGCATTTAAGTTTTGCAGAGTCAAAAAAAGTAAGCTCAAAATTGCGATTTTAGATATTAGCCTTTTTGAAGTTAAATGAAATAAGCTCATTATTTTGTTGATTTTTAAGCGAATAAATTTAGTTTAAACATTGGGTTTTGAAAAATTGAATCTTTCAATATAGCTTTAACTCTTCGAAACCAATATTTTATCAAGATGGGTATAATTGGTTTTCCAATTTTAAAAGCCTCAATCAGGTTTTTCATATTAACAGAGATTACACAAATATTAATTATTCTCTGCTTATTTTAGTCTTTATTTAAAACTAAAATTGATGAAATTTATTCTGAAATTAGCAAAGATCATACTAATTTTTATTTTTTGCAGCATAATAATCTCCTGCGGTACATCAGATGATCCCGGCGATGTCATTATTCCTGATAATACGATAAACAATTTTATTCTTAATAATTCTAATTATTCGGTTTTAGCCACTGCTTTAAATCGCACGAGCCTGGATTCAGTTTTAAATAGTACGATGCAACAGTACACAATTTTCGCCCCAAATAATTCGGCATTCAATAGTTTCCTTTCTGAAAATGATTATACCAATATCAATGACGTTCCTCTAAAGGAACTAGAAAATTATCTTCGTTATCATATACAGCCGGGAGCGAGTAAGTTAAGTGAATTTCCAGATGGGTATATACGAAGTCTGGGGACTGGGAATGCTTCAGATAGATTGCTTAGCATGTATACTTCAACTTTAGATGATAGCTTTTATATCAATAATGAAGCTGAAGTAGTAGTATCTCAGGGTAATATTTTACTGGATAATGGATATCTGAACCCTATCAGTACTTTTTTGTCCTTACCCAGTATAACTGATTTTTTATTGGTTAGCCAGCAAAGTTCAGATGATAGTTTTGCCAATATTTTATCTGAATCCACTTCTGAAAATTATTTGGCCCGATTGGAAGATGAAGATGCGGTGTTCACTATTCTTCAGGCCTCAGAAGAAGCTATCGCAAATTACTTATCAGAAAACAATTATGCTGTTATTAACGATATTCCACAGGCTAACCTGCAAAAAATTATTGATAATCATATCATTCCGCAAGAAAATGTACGGACCGAAGCTATTGAAGATTCACTGCAGGTTACTGCAAATAGTGGTGCACTACTGAACTTTTACGAAGATAACGGTCCAAAAATCAAATTGGAAAATAATGAGATCATAAATATTATTACGCCAAATATTCAGGCTGTAAATGGAGTAATTCAGATAGTTGATCGTGTAATTGAATAATTGTTATACAAAAGAATATGCTGTTATTATTTAGCTTTTGTATGCGCGATTATCAACAGCTTTGTTTTGTCAGATCTGATAGAAGATGTTTTCAATAAAGACTTGCTACTAAATTTTGATGTATTTTGGTAGTAAAACTCCATGCATTAGATGTTGAAAAAACATTTTCATAATTTTTTAGTTATCTGTAATTTCCGGCTTCTCTTTAATAACAATAGAACTTTCTATACTTAAGATTTTATTTTCCGCTTTGCTACGATTAATAATAGCTGCGATTTTGTCTTTAGACTGCTGTAGTTCCTCTATCCTCTTGTTATAGCGTTCTGCTCCGTCGATCCCACGTTCTTCATAACTAAATATTTGCCTGCTGTTAAAGCGTATCTTATCTTCAATAATGCTAAATAAAATTTCTTCGGCTTCGCCGGGCTTAAATTCCCCGGTGATTAACTTAACTTCATTAAAGTCGTCCATATCTGCTTTTTTAAGAAGTAAATATAATGATGAAATTCATAAGTTATTATTTATATTTACTATACGATACATTAATTAATTTTATGAACTATACTTTAAATCAACTAAAGATATTTTTAAAAATAGCGGAGTTGAAAAGTATTACAAAAGCTTCAGAATCGCTGCATCTTACGCAGCCCGCAGTTTCCATTCAGCTAAAAAATTTTCAGGATCAGTTTGATATCCCACTAACCGAAGTTATTGGCAGACAATTATACGTTACCCCTTATGGTGAAGAAATTGCCAAAGCCGCTGAAAAAATTTTATTGGAGGTTGAAAATATGAAGTATAAATCTTTGGCTTTTAAAGGTAAACTGGCAGGACAACTTACTATAGCCGTAGTTTCTACAGGCAAATATGTGATGCCTTTTTATTTAGCTCCCTTTTTAAGCAAACATAATGGTGTCAACCTGTTTATGGATGTAACCAACCGTTATCAGGTATTGGAAGCTTTAGAAAGAAATGAAGTAGATTTTGCTTTGGTTTCTGTACTACCGGAAAATTTACAAGTCGAAAAAAGAACCTTTATAGACAATAAACTTTTCTTGTTTGGTAGTCCTTCTTTAATAAAATCGGTGCCAATCAAAGGCCAAATAATTCCTGAAAACTTACCTCTGATTTATAGGGAAGAAGGTTCTGCTACCCGACAGGCTATGGAAAAATTTATAAGTCAGAATAAAATTCCAGTAACCAAAAAAATTCAGCTTACTTCTAATGAAGCGGTAAAACAAGCGGTCTTGGCGGGACTGGGCTATAGCATTATGCCTATAATTGGTTTAGAGAATGAAATAAAGAACAACCAGATACAAATTGTGCCTATCCAAAAACTACCCATTGTAACCTCATGGAATTTAATCTGGTTAAAAGGCAAAAAATTTTCACCTGCGGCTGTCGCATATTTAGATTTTCTTACCAAACATATTGAAAGTATTAATGAAGCAAATTTTTCCTGGTTATCTACTTATTAGATTACCAGGAAAAATTTTATATTATGAATAGACCATTGTATTGATTTTGTATCAAAATGGAAGCTTCTATATAAAATCTTTTACACAGATTTCACTCTGTCTCTGGTGCTTCTTAAATCCAACTCAGGTTTATACGATTTAAACAGCAAGTTTTACATCGTCAGTTGTCGAATTGTTATCCAGGTTTTCCCAGTTTAAACCAGGAGCATAACGCTTTATTTCACGGTTTTCTTCAGGATTGATTACCAGTAAGTAAATCCATTCGTTATCCAGTAAGTTTTTTAAGTGAGGTTGTTCTTCTAAAATCTTTTCTACCCTATTCGTAGGTGTTTCAATTACGACCGATAATCGTAAAGGCTGATGATACATCTCTGAATCACTACGCTTTAAAGATTGCAAGGGTAAACCTTTGGTTAAATCACTTCCATTCCCCTGCATCACCCCAAACTTGCCGGTTATATTATGGGTAATTTTAGAGCCTGCACCAAATTTTTCATTGTCTACTGTGCTAAAGTAATAGTGATTATTAATCCATTGGGTAACCACCATAGGTCCTTGCATGATTGCAGATAAAGCAGTTCCGTCTTTATCGGTTTTCCAATCGTAAGATTGCAGAAAACATCTCCCGTTTAAATTGAGCCCTTTGGTAAGTCCCCTTGGGGCAATGATAAAACTGGCATTTTTGGCCAAGCCCCATTCAGGTCTGGTTTCCGACCAGTTATGTGATTTTTTGTGAGCTAACTTTAAACTCTCTTTTTTGCTTCCCAGTCGTTCGCGGCTCGCTTCTAGCTGTGCCAGCTTCAGACTTTCAGTAATTTTCAAAAGTGCTTCTTTATGATTTGGAGCAAATTCGGTATCAAAGATCTCTATTTCATCGGTAACCGTATTATGCTCGGCTCCCAGGAAAATTGTATTTTCCGGTATATCGATTCCAAAATTATTTTTTAATGCTAGCCTTACTTCTTTTTCATTAGCAATAGAGGCTAAAGTCCGTGCATTGTGCCTTCCAGGGTTTCCTGCACAGGCACCGCAATCTAAACTGGAAGCAAATGGATTATTAGAAGTGTGACTACCGTGACCGGTAAAAATGATAACGGGAGCAAAGATTTTCCAACCGGTTAAATCAAAAGTGGCTTTTACAAGGCTTACTTTTTCTTCTAAAGAAATATCGTGTTTATGCTCCTTTTTTGCCAGTTTAGGCTCGTAGCTTTTTTCTGAAGCTATCTTATCACCGTTCATTAGTTTATGGTATTTGGTAGGTAGCAAGGTTCTACCAAGCAAAGACAAACCATAAAGAATTCCTGTCCCCTCTACATACCCAAAGGCAGAAGGCAGCATATTTTTCAATCTTTTAAAGAAATAGTTTTTAAACTTGATTTTTTTGAGTTGCTTTTTATAAGCTTTTGCCTGAGTCTCTTTTCCTGGTTTTACATCATAAGAAACCTTGTAAGCAGAATTCAGAATTGGAGGGCAGGATTTTCTTGTTAAACCATCTTCAGTGCTTTTATAATCCATTGCGATGCCAAAGAAACCTGCATATCCAAATGTTTCATAATTGCCTGTTTCTTCAATTTTTCTTCTTATCAGTTCAGACCGTGTATCGATACAAAACACCATTTGTGCATCTGGTATGTTATTGTTTGTTTCAGGCACTCGATTATGGATATATTTTTCAGTAAGCTCTTTTTGCCAGCTTATTTCCCAGGCTTTTAGAAACAAATAAGACAGTTCCTGTTGTTCATTGGCAGTTTCAAAAGCAGGTGCTACATCTATAAGTAAGTTTAATTTTTCTGCAATCGTAAGCCTAACCGCCAAGTACTCCAAAATAGTAATGGGCGCTTTTTTTCTCCATCCCGAGTCTGAAGTTTGGCGTTGTTTGATATACCCCACCCATCCCGGCAGACTGGTTAAATGAAACTGAATGCTATTTTGTACCTCTTCTTTAGAAAAATTCTGAAATAATTGGTCTAAAGCTGCAGTAGCTGTTTGTGGCGTATCTTTATATATTTGATAGTCCTTGTCGTATTTGGCTAAACCTAACCAGGCTTTATAAAAACCCTTTTCCCTGTTGGGCATAGGCCATTCTGCCACGCCTTCATCCATAAAAATAGAAAGCCACTTGAGCATTAATCTATTTAGTTTTAAGTTATCCGGCTGTTCTTTTATTGCTGAAACCTGACCAAGAATCTTTAGATAAGCTTCTATAGAATCCTGATAGCCATTTTCTATTAATAAATTCTCTAATTCAGCACTATAAAGTTCTCTGCTATCCAGCGCTTCCCTGAATACTTCGGCATTAGGATATCCATGCGCATTATAAAATGTGGAAGCTCTGCTTACGGCTTCCTTAAAATGATATTCCTCAAAACCTGAAAGTTGATTGGAGGTTATATAAGCATATAATGGCGAAGTTTTATCTACGATTTTAGAGATTTCTTCCAGGGATTTTTTCCATTCAGTTGTTTTCACGAGAATACATTTAGATTAAACATTGGATGCTAAACTTTTAAAGCGATCAATAGATATTAATTGGTTTATTGCTTTTCACTAGTTTCAGATAATCATCGGGATATGAATAAGGTTCGCATCCTAATTATTTTTTGAATTGAAAATAGTTTTATGATGGGGTTGCGAATCATTGATTAACTTGAGGTAAAGCCAGGGATATTTTTGGTAAACCCCTAATTTCATTAAGAAAAAGCCAATTAAAAATACAATTCCAAAAACGATATGGACCCAAGAAATATCTACAGGATTATCAATTAGTGGTAATGGATGCATTAAGTAGGTAACCGCATTATAAAGCCCTGCATACAAAACGATACCCAACACAAACATGAGTGTGGGATAAAATACTTTTTGATAGGTTGTCAAACTCTTCTCTTTAAAAATGTTATAAGCTACTTGACCTACCGTTATGGCTACAACCAGCGTTAAAATAATTCCGCTATCGGCACTGGTCCCTTTACCGGTTAAGAAAGAAAACAGAATGGCACCCAAACTTCCAAAAATTAGTACCGCAAACGCCTCTGCTGCTTTTATTTTTATTTTTAATCTTGAAGAAGGTTCACTTTTTTTAATTTCTTCACCTGCTGAAAGGAATAGATAAGCCTTGTAAAAGCCGTGTAAAATAAGGTGAGCTACAGCCGCATTAAAAAACCCCAAACCACATTGCATAATCATAAAGCCCATTTGTGCGATGGTAGAACAAGCTAATTTTTGCTTGATATTTACCTGCAGAAGTTTGGTAAACTGCGCCGTAACTGCGGTAATACCGCCTACCACAAAAAGGATCGTTAAGGTGTTAGAAGCAAAAAGCAAGCTTGAAAAGAAGGCCAGTAAAATTCCGCCTCCGTTCACAAAACCGGCGTGCATTAAGGCTGAAGCTGGCGTAGGTGAAGTCATCACCGACATTAACCAGCGCTGAAACGGAAATATGGCTGATTGAATAATGGCTGCTAATATTAGGGCTAAGGCTGCACCAATTTTGGCAAATAAAGGTAAATCATCTACCTGCTCACTTATTTGTACGATGGTATATTCATTGGTATACCAGGCCAATAAAAATAATCCCACCCCAAGGCAAAAAGAACCTAAGAGAAAAAATTTCTGCGCGTAAATTGCAGCCGCTTTGGCCTCCGGCCAATCTTTATTAACACCTATTAAATTGGCCATAAAAACTCCCATAAACACCCAACAGCCTAAAAACAGGAGGATATGATTAGCCATAACCAGACTTATAACTGAAAGTGTAAAGCCCAAACAATTTAAAATAAAACTTCTCCTAAATTTAAATCCTACCAGGTAATTTTTGGAATAGCTAGTGATAAGTGCCGCAAAGAATAATACAACTGTCCAGATTAGAAAACTAAAACTATTGATATAAATAATCCCTCCAAATTTCCATTCCGGTAAGTTAGAGTAAGAAATAATTATAAATAACAGATTAGCCGCAAAAAGTGCCCAAAGCACCAGGTTTGCTAATGAAAAAAGGCCCGTAGATTTTTTGTTTGCGTTCACTTGTTGAGCTTTCACGAATATTTTCAGATTTAAATTATTTATCGTTGCAAATGTCTAAAACATAATTTATATATTTTTATTTATATATTCTATATAAATCATTAATTAAATTTATGCTTTTATTTTTACGGATTTTAAGTTAAAACATTTCTGAAGAAAACTATGCTTTTTTAAAAATTAAGAAGACATAAAATAGTATCATAAATCATGTACTTTATAAAAAATAGTCATTATTAACCGCTAGCTACTTTAATAGTTCCCGGGTATAAACCGAAAAATATTAAAACTTTCGAAGTGACATCGATATTCATCGGCACCGGAATATTCTAACTTTTATCGATATTCATAAAACAAAGGCTATCTAAGAAAGATGATCATCTTTTATTATATACACAATTTTATTTATATCTAATGATCTATAAATAAATCTGGTTATATTCCTCATGTTATGGATTAACACAACGCAATGATTATGAATCGGACTTTCTGAGCAACGATGTAAAAGAAAAAATTAAAAAATCTCTCCATTTAGGTCGTTTTATGGATAAGGCAGGATATATTATAATTATAAAAGCTCTAACGTGAAGGAACCAAGAAGCCTCCAACGAGGACTTTACTTTTAAATGAACAAAAACATCAAAAGCTTTATTATGCACAAAAAATTGATCGCAACCTCAAGAAAGATCAAGGTTGGAGCTGAGTTTATTAGTTAAATGCTTTATTGCTTCAACCGAATCCTATTTCATCGATGCTAGGATCTTATCGATATCGTCTTCCGTTGTATCTGGATTGATAAAGCAGAAACGCGCTACTGTTTCTTTTTTCCAGGTGGTTGGCGTAACCAATGCGAAACCAGAATTGTGATTTTTATAGGTCCAGTCTTTATATTGATCTGGCGTCCAGTCTTTTCTTCTAAATAAAACCACCGATAAGCTAGAAGGTCGCACCACCTCAACATGCTCGCTTTCATTTATTTTGTTCTCAGCAATTTTAGCAAGCTCAATACCTCGTTCAATGGCCTGCTTATATTTATCTGTTCCGTGCATGGCCAAAGAAAACCACAAAGGCATACCGCGTACACGACGTGTTAATTGAATTTGATAATCTGCTGGATTAAAGCCCTGTGCCCCTTCATCTTTAAAAATTTCTAAATACGCTCCTTTTTGAGAATGGGCATTTTTGGCATGTTTTAAATCCTTATAAATTACCGCCCCACAATCATAGGGAGAAAAAAGCCATTTATGAGGATCTATCGTAATGCTATCGGCTTTTTCGATACCGTTAAATAAATGTCGAACTGAATTTGCTGCTAAAGCGCCACCACCGTAAGCACAGTCTACATGAAACCAAACATTTTCCTGTTCGCAAACACTAGCTATAGAATCCAGTTCATCTATTATTCCGGCATTGGTTGTTCCTCCGGTAGCCACAACCGCAAATAAACGTTTTCTATCTTTTTCTTCAAGCTCTTCAATCGCTCTACGAAGTTCTGCGCCAGTGATCCTTTCATCGTGATTATCGATCATCACTACATCGGCATCAATAACCTTAGCCATAGCCTGTACCGAACTATGTGCCCCATCTGAAGTTAATAGCAATCCGCGTACACTTACATTATCTGAAGATCTTCTTCGCCATTCTTCCCTTGCCGCAACCATAGCCGAGAGATTTGCTGCCGTACCGCCACTGGTAAAAACCCCAAATGCGGTTTCCGGCAAACCGGTAAGAGAAACCAGCCATTTCATCGCCTGGTTTTCACAAAAAATTCCACCGGCACCTTCCATCCAATATGCGCCATGAATACTGGAAGCCGAGGTTACCAAATCGAACATAATAGCTGCCCGGGTTGGTGCTGCAGGAACAAAAGCTAAATGCCTTGGATGATCAATAGGCACACAGGCCTTTACCAGAACATCTTTAAAAAGTTTAAAGGCATTCTCCCCTCCAATCCCATTGGGTGTGATGGTCTCCCCTACAATTCGTAATAATTCTTCTTCCTTTTTAGGAGCGCCAAGCTCTGGTGTTATATTCGAGATACGATCTATGGTATATTTCATAACGTCTAGCGTCATTTCTACCAGATCCATATCTATCGTATGCATCTTATTTTGTTCCAAAAGTGAGAATTTTAAAATGTTGTTCTAAAGGATTTAAATGCTCAAAAAGTGTATCTAAAAGCTCCTGACCGTACATGGCATAAACTTCAGAAAAATTGGTTTGTCGCTCTTGTAAACTCTTATTGGGGAAAAGTTGATTTTGTAAAGCTGCGATTCGGCTTACCTCATCTTTTAATTTTCGTTTTTGCGCTTTCAGCAATCGTTTTTCCAGATGATCTAATCCTTTTAATTGTTTTACTTCCTGTGCCTTGACTGCACCAAGAAAAGATTTATCGGTTTTTTCAGCTAAATCGTACATTTCTTGAAACTGATTTACCAAATATTCCTTTTGTTTGCTGAAATCAATATCGATATTCGATATTTTACGAACTTTTCTATTGATTAATTCGTGCTGCTTTAAAAAAAGTTCTTTGTTAGAAATATCTAATTTCTTCCGCTTTTCTTTTTGCTTTTCGGTTTGTAGTAAGGCTGAATTTCGCAGCAGTAGCATCGGGAAAGGCACGTTTTCAGCTTCAAAATAATCTTTTAATTCCATCCAGTAAGCCAATTCGCCGCCACCACCGATATAACATAAGTTAGGCAAAATAACTTCCTGAAAAAGTGGTCGCATCATCACGTTTGGGCTAAAATGCTGCGGTTGCTCATGCAACTCAGCAATAATCTCCTCTTTAGTCCATTCTATTTGCTTCTCGTGTACATAAAATCTTCCGTCTCGTTTTATAATACGTTCACGATACCCATTATTTAAATAGAAAAGGTTGATTTCACGTGGATTCACCTGTACATTATAGCCTAGATTGGATAATTTTTCGGTGTTTTCTTTAGTTGTTTTAAAAGAGCGTTGCTCAAGCAATTCATTTTCAGCAAAAGGAATAAACAATTTTTTAAGTTCGGGTTGTTGTGCGCCCATAATGACTAGCCCATATTCCTTAAAAAGTTCATTGGCCAGATAACGTGTTGCCTCAGTTAAATTGCTGTGTTTTAAATAGGTGTTTTTAAACAAGAATTTCAAATATTCAGCATCCTTACCACCCCCAATTTCTGAGGAAAACAGTTCAAAAACCTCCTTCAGGCCTTCCGTTGATAAATAACCTACCGCATCAATACCCGCACCTTTTTCTGTAGAATTCCATTGAAATTTCTTCCCGTTTAAATTAAAATAATTAATTTCAGCAAAATCATGATCTTCAGTAGCCATCCAGTAAATCGGTACAAAATCATATTCCGGATGCTTCTTTTTAAGGATTTTAGTAAGATTGATTACTGAAATGATCTTATATAAAAAATACAGCGGCCCGGTAAACAAATTTAGTTGATGTCCGGTGGTGATGGTAAATGTAGTGTCTTTAGAAAGTGCTTCAATATTGTCCAAGGTAGCATCAGAAATTTCAACTCCGTTGTATTGTTTCTTAAGGCTTTCTACCAGAACCTTTCTATTTTCCGAAGAAAAACTTTGTTGCTTTTCTTTAATTTGAGCTTCAAAATTTCCAATTTCAGGAAATCGATGATAAAATGGAGATAATTCTTCCTTCTTTTCCAGGTAATCCAAAATAAGTTTGGAAAAATAATTGGTTTCGGAATACGAAATACAATCAGTAGGCATACACTTTTTTTGAGTTTGCTAAGATACCGAAGATATAACTTTTATCCACTAAATTTTAGTTAATTCCCCTGTCTACCCTATCTTTACTACAATTAATTAAACCCCTCACTCATTTTATGAAGAATAAATTACTCCTAATTACCTTTACGATCCTGAGTTTTGTAAATGTAAAAGCACAGGTAAAATCACCCTCAGATTTTTTAGGATATGAACTTGGAAGCCAATTTTCAAGACATGCCGATGTTGTAGATTATTTTAAATATATCGCAGAAAAATCTCCTTTAGTTACTTATCACACTTACGGTAAAACCAATGAAAGACGACCACTTACCTATGCCGTGATTTCTACAAAAGAAAATCTTGGAAACATCGAGGAAATCAGAAAAAATCACTTGCGCCAAACCGGCATCTTAGACGGCACTCCCACAACCGATAAAGCCATCGTTTGGTTAAGTTATAACGTGCATGGTAATGAAGCATCTAGTACGGAAGCTTCGATGAAAACCCTTTATAATCTTATTACTGAAAAGCAGGACTGGTTAAAAAACACCATCGTTATTATCGATCCTTGTGTGAATCCCGATGGACGTGATCGTTATGCCAACTGGTATAACCAGGTAAAGCAAACGCCATTTAGTACTTCACAAGATGCTGCTGAACATTACGAGCCATGGCCCGGTGGCAGGCCTAACCATTATTTATACGACCTAAACCGTGATTGGGTTTGGGCCACACAGGTTGAAACAAAAAGCCGTTTAAAAATCTATAATCAGTGGATGCCGCATATTCATGTCGATTTTCATGAACAGGGAATTAACAACCCCTATTATTTTGCTCCCGCAGCCGAGCCATTCCATGATATTATTACGCCTTTTCAAAGAGACTTCCAGACAAGAATTGGTAAAAACAACGCTAAATATTTTGATAAAGAAGGATGGTTATTTTTCACTAAAGAAAGTTTTGATTTGCTTTATCCAAGTTATGGTGACACCTATCCAACATATATGGGAGCTATTGGGATGACCTACGAACAGGCAGGTCATGGCCGTGGCGGATTAGGAATCAAAACCGACCAGGGTTATATTTTAACCTTAAAAGACCGAATTGAACACCATTTTACTACAGGAATATCGACCATAGAAATGGCGTCAAAAAATGCAGAAGAACTTTCACAAGAATTCAGTAATTATTTTAGCGATCTTGATAGAAAATATCAAACTTTTGCACTTAATGGCGATAAAGACAAAATTGATGCTTTAAAAGAATTATTAGATCGTCATGAAATTAAATATTCTAACGCCAGATCTGGCGAAAAAATATCAGGGTACAGCTTTACTGAAAACAAAGATGGAAATTTAATCACCACAGATCAAACCTTACTGGTGAGCACCCAACAACCAAAAGGACATATGGTTGAAGTACTTTTTGAACCTAAAACAAAATTAAACGACTCGATCACCTATGACATCACGGCATGGAGCTTAGCTTATGCCTATGGTTTAAATGCTGTTGCAAGTACTAAAGCTTATTCCGGAAAAAATACTACGGAAACATCGAATATAAATAATACAGTAAATGCTGAAGGTGCAGGATATATCGCCAAATGGAATAGCATGAAAGATGCCGAATTTTTAGCGGCTTTATTAAAGCAGAATGTAAAAGTTAGGTTTAGCGAACTTCCTTTTTCTTCGGAAGGGAAAAAATTTAGTGCTGGTAGTTTAATTATTACAAAAAGTGATAATAAAAATCTCGAAGATTTTAATGAAATTGTGATTGCAACCGCAAATGAATTAAAAAGAGAACTGACCATAGCCAATACAAGTTTTGTAACCAGCGGACCCGATTTTGGATCTCCAGATGTAAAATTAATCGGTAATCCTAAAATTGCCATTCTTCGCGGTGAAGGGACTTCTTCCCTTAATTACGGGGAAATCTGGTATTTCTTTGAGCAGGAATTAGATTATCCTGTAACCGCTATCGGTACCGATTATTTTAACCGAATCGATCTTGATTCTTACGATATTTTAATAATCCCGGAAGGTTATTACGCAAGCGTGTTAGGTGAAAATGCTGTAAAAAAGATACAAGACTTTGTTCGCGCTGGTGGAAAAATGATCACCATTGGAAGAGCTGTTGGTTATTTTGCGGGTAAAGATGGTTTTAATATCAAACAAAATCATGATGAGGAAAATAAAGATGATGCTGATAAGCCGAATCTTACGCCTTACAGCATGAGACAACGAGAAAGCATTAAAAATAATAGTCCAGGAAGTATTGTTAAAACCACAGTTGATAATACGCATCCACTGGCTTTTGGATATGATAAAACGTATTTCAGTCTTAAACTGGGCAGTAGTAATTATGGAATACTTAGCAAAGGTTATAATGTTGCTTATATGCAGGAACCTCAGGTAGTTTCTGGATTTGTAGGAAGCGAAGCCTATAAAACACTTGAGAATTCTGTTGTTTTTGCTGAAGAAAATATGGGGCGCGGTAGCGTAATCTACATGGTAGATAATCCATTATTCAGATCGTTCTGGCAGAATGGTAAATTGTTTTTTGCTAATGCCTTATTTATGGTTGATTAGTTATTAATTAATTCAGCTTTCCTCGATGCTCAGTACTTGGCACTATCATTAAAAAAACATATAAACACTTTAAATTTGAATTTAAAAATAATAATAATTTCAGTATTACTTTGCTTTCCTTTATTCACTCAAGCCCAAGAAGATAAAAAAATTTACACTTCTACAAATATCCTAGAAATTTATAAAAACACAGAAGGAACTTTGATTCATCAACAAAATAAGCTTAATAAAGGGTGGGGTTTTGAATTGAATTCTCTTCACGGGATTTTTATTTTGAAAAAATTTATTTTGTCTGCAGGAATTGGAATAAATTTTAATATTGATGAAGAATACAAATCGATTCCAGCTATATTGGAAGTTAGGTTCAACCTTTATGATTACGGACTTAACAGTCCTTTCGTTCTATTGAATACAGGGAAAAACATAAAAATCGGTAGCTTTTTACCGGGTCAGACTGCCAAATTAGGTGTAGGCTATAATTTCGAGAGTGATTACAATTTTCAGTATACAATCGAAATTTTCAAAAAATCTAAAACCTATTATACCAGCGAAGTCCAGGATGTTAACTATAATTATCCTGCCGACGGCTATGGAGTTTCTGTGGGAATAACGTTTTAACTAGCTGATCCAAAAGAAATATGCACCAAAACTGATATGAGCAAGCAATTCTTAAATTAGTTTTTAGCTGAATCTCTGAGTTGGCGTTCATCACTTAATTGAGTATATTTTATAATTCGGAAAGCAAATCAAAATTACATAAATACTTTATACTTTTTACTGGCTAACTGTAAACTGTTAACCGTTCACTGAAAACTCAAACAATGACATTAAAAAAAATACTTATACTTTTTTATGTGCTATTCGTTTATACGCTAAATGCGCAGGAAGATAGTTCGCTAAAAGTAAACTTTGAAAGTTTTACATTGCCTAATGGCCTTACCGTTATTATGCATACCGATCATTCAGATCCTGTAGTTGCAGTGGCGCTAACTGCACACGTAGGATCGGCGAGAGAGAAAGAGAATCGTACCGGTTTTGCTCATTTATTCGAGCATTTATTATTTCTGGAATCTGAGAACCTGGGTAAAGGCGGACTCGATAAAATGAGTGCAAGAATTGGTGGTTCTGGTGCCAATGGATCGACTAGTCGCGATCGCACCAACTTTTTTCAAACAGTACCTAAAGATGCTCTTGAAAAAATGATCTGGGCAGAAGCCGATAAATTAGGCTTCTTTATCAATACGGTAACCAAACCGGTCTTGGCCAAAGAAAAGCAGGTGGTTAAAAACGAAAAAAGACAGAGTTATGATAACCGGCCTTATGGACATACGATGTATGTTATCGACAAAAATCTTTATCCTAAAGATCATCCATACAACTGGCAGGTCATTGGTAGTTTAGAGGATCTTCAAAATGCTACACTTCAGGATGTAAAAGATTTCTATAATCAATGGTATGTCCCTAATAATGTGATTTTAACGATTGCCGGTGATTTTGATAAAGAAAAGGCAAAACAATGGGTGCATAAATATTTTGATGAAATCCCTTCTGGAGAAGAAATTAAAAGACAGGAAAAGCAATTAGTAGATCTCGAGGAGACCAAAAAATTGTATTACGAGGACAACTTTGCGCGTCTGCCCGAATTAACTATGGCTTGGCCTAGCGTTTATTCGTATCATGAAGATTCTTATGCCCTCTCTATTCTGGCTGAATATTTAAGTAGCGGAAAAAATGCGCCTTTGTACAAAAAACTTGTAGAAGAAAAAGAATTCACGGGATCTGTTAACATGTACAATTATAGCTCTGAACTTGCCGGGGAACTATTGCTTCAGGTTAGAGCTTACGAGGGAAAAGATTTAGATAGTGTAGCTGCGGCAATCGAAGAAACTTTTGCTGAATTTGCCAAAAACGGAATTTCAGATAAAGACCTTAAACGTATAAAAGCCGGACAGGAAACCAGTTTTTATAATAGTATTAGTAGCGTCCTGGGAAAAGGCTTTAAGCTAGCCCAATATCAGATTTTTGCCAACGATCCTAACTTTATCAATAAAGAAATGAACAAGCTCCTGGCGGTAAGCAAGGAAGACGTGATGCAAGTTTTTAATAAATACATCAAAGATCAGAATTATGTGGCTACAAGTTTTGTACCTAAAGGGCAAAAAACATTAGCACTGGAAAATTCTAAACCCGCAGAAATTGATGAAGAGCAAATCGTTGAAGGGGCTGAAGAGGATTTTGATGCCTCCCAACAAGCCGATTACGAAAAAACTCCATCCAGCTTTGATAGAAGTCTTGAGCCTCCCTATGCTGCCACACCACAGCTTACTACTCCTGCAGTTTGGAAAGATTTTATGCCTTCAGGAATGCAGGTTTATGGAATCACTAATAGCGAGGTTCCCCTAGTGAAATTTGAATTTCAGTTGGAGGGTGGATTACTCTTGGAAAACCCAAACAAAACTGGAGTCTCTAATTTACTGGCAGAAATTTTAGGGGAAGGAACAGCGAATAAAACCCCGGAAGAATTAGAAGAAGCCATCGCTTTGTTAGGTGCCCATATCAGGATTAATTCGAGCAAAACTCAAATTAGTGTTTCCGGTAGTACTTTGGCTAAAAACTTTACAGAAACTATCGCTCTGGTTGAAGAAATATTATTGCGCCCAAGATGGGACGAAGAAGAATTTAAACTGGCAAAACAGCAGGTGCTTAACCAGCTTGAAGAAGAAAAAGCAAATCCAGACGTTATCGCCAATATGGAATTTCAAAAACTGATCTATGGCGAAAGAAATATACTATCTAAAAATATACTTGGAACTAAGTCTAGTGTTGAGGCTATTAACATTCAGGATCTAAAGGATTATTACCAAGAAAATTTGACACCACAGCGCACCAAATTTTTAGTGGTGGGTGCGGTGGATAAAAGTCAGGCCACCGATGCTTTAAAATCAATTTCGGCAAACTGGCCGGCAAAAAATGTGCAGTTGCCCAGGATTACCAAACCTGAACTTCCAAAAAAATCGAAGGTATATTTCTATGATATTCCGGGAGCGAAACAATCTGTTTTTAGGTTTGGCTCACCGGCGATGGCAGCTACCAGTAAAGATTTTTATCCGGCAGAAGTAATGAATTACCGGTTGGGCGGTGGTAGTTTTGCTTCCCAGCTTACCCAGCAATTACGGGAAGGTAAAGGCTATACATATGGCATTAGATCGGGATTTTTTGGAGATAAATATGCAGGTTCGTTTATGATTTCTACCGGTGTAAGAACCAATATTACAGATGATGCTGCTAAACTTGTAAAGAATATATTGCAAAATTATCCAGAGAATTTTAATCAGTATGACCTGGAGGTTACTAAAAGCTATATGATAAAGAGTAACATGCGTAAATTTGAAACTTTAGATGCTAAACTTAATATGCTTAGTGAAATTAGTAATTACGATCGTGATTACGATTATATTAAGCAAAGAGAAGAACTGGTTAATAAGTTGGATATTCTTAATATTCAGGATTTAGCAAAAAAATATATCAATCCAAACCGGATGTATTATTTAATTGTTGGTGATGCTAAGACTCAACTAGATAAACTAGGGCAACTGGGCTTTGGAAACCCCATACTTTTAAACCCTGAACAGGAATAAGTTTAATCAAAATTCGTAAAATATGCCCCATTCTTTAATTATTAAGAATGGGGCTTGTTATTTAAAAAAATAATATATTAAAAGCTTATGCATTGAGATAACATCATATTTTATATTTTGTAATACTAATCTTCCTCTTTTGTACTGATTTGGAGAAGAGAAAAACAGCATTCAATGTTTAGACTTCCTAAAGACTGTTCTATAATAACACTTTAAACTTTCTAAAAAATAAATGTTTAAATAACATTTGTATATTTAACCTAAGCATCTGAAGCATTTTAAGGATCTTAAAATAAAACGCTGCAAAAAATCGCTATCTAATTTTAATACATTTTTGCGCACACCTAATAGAAAAATTTAAAGTGTATATTTCTAACCCTACATCATCATATCTCCTTAAGGAGCGATTTCGGCCGACTTTAAAATTTTTTATTTTTTTATTTTTTTCTGTTGAATTTTTATACCCACAATCCCCCCAATATGTCTTTTCAGAAATAAATGCGAGTGACGGCTTATCGGGAAATAAGGTGCGTAGCATCGGTCAGTTAAGTGATGGCAGGATGGTTATTGTTACAGAGGGTCTGGTAGACATTTATAACGGGAGCTCTTTTACTTATATGCACTATAATGAAGATAAAGATTATGAATTATCCGATTATTCCGGTTATCACCGCCTTTACATAGGTCCTAACGACGGTATCTGGCTGAAGAATACATACTCGCTTAAGTATATCGACATGAAAAAAGAAAAATTGATTACCGATGTGGATCAAATTTTTCAAAAATTGGGAATAAATGAAAAAGTGACTGATTTTTTTATTGATCCTAATAAAGACTTTTGGTATAAAGGAGAAAGCGGAAAGTTATTTTTTAAACCCAGGGATAAAGAAAAGGCTTCGGTTTTTATAGATAAACTGCCTAAAAACGATCCGCTTTATGACCTTACGGTAGCTAAAAATCAGGTTTTTCTATTTTATCGCTCAGGACAGGTAGACGCTCACCATCTCACTTCAAAAAAAATTAGGCATTTTAAAAATTCCATTCAAAATAAACCTTATCACAATACTTTATTGGTCGTTCCAGATAAACATTACATCTATCAATTAAGAAATGGGGATAGCTTGGGAATTGCACATCGGCTAAATATGAACAGTGGAGAATGGGAGATGCTTCTTAAAACCGATTATTTTCTAAATACATTGAGCATCGATTGGAATCGCAATATTTGGATTACCAATCCTAAAGGAATTATGCAAATAGATACTTCACTATTCCACAAAAGAACCATAGAAAAACTTAAACTGCTAAATGGAGATGTCATTAATTCTGAAATAAGTACTATTTTCTTTGACAAGAATAAAGGGGTATGGATCGGTACATTAAACAGAGGGCTTTTATATTATCACCGGGACCGTTTTAAATTTAAAAATATCGGACATAAGTTCTTTCCTCATACCTCAGAAAAAGATATCGTAATAAATGGGTTTTCTGAATTTGAGAATAAAGTTTTAGTAGCTACTGATAACGGAGTTTTTTTATATTATCCAAAAAACCAAAAAATAGAGCGATTTTCAAGATTTACAACTCCATTAAAATGCAGGTTTATTTTTACCGAGGAGGATGATTGCTGGATTGGCACATCCAATGGTCTCTATATTTCCAATAAAAAGACTTTCCAAAAACTAAAAACCCCATTCTCACAAGTTTACCAGTATCTTGACGCTTCAATTCATCAATATTTGTTGGCTACAGATCAGGGTTTGTTTTTATTGAACTCTAAAAATAATGCTATAACACAGGTAACAGAAAAATTAGCTCCAATTTTTAATATTTCAAGGATTGATTCTAATAAGTATGCCGGAGTTTCCAGGGAAGGCCTGTTTTTTTATAATCTTAAAGAAGATTGTCTCCAAACAGCAAAAACCAATACTGAAATTCGCTTTTTTCATCAAAAGAACCAGGCCATCAATGATTTGTATACGGATAGTCGTGGATGGTTATGGACCGCTTCTCAGGATGGATTAAGTGTTTGGTTTCCTAAAAAAAATAAACTTAAACATTTCTATGCAAAAGATGGCTTGGTAAACAACAGTATCCAATCGATTATAGAAGATGATAAACAACAAATTTGGGTAGCTACTTCTAACGGGTTGTCTTGTGTACATATATCTGAAGAAAAAAAGGACCCGGCCTTCTTTTTTACAAATTATAACCAATATGATGGTGTTGTAGATTATGAATTTGTAAAAAATTCAGTACTAAAAATGAACAATGGTAGTTTGTTATGGGGCGGCTTGGATGGTTTTAATATTTTTAATCCTGCCAATAATCTTTTAGAAAAAACCAAATTAGAGATACCAATTTTCACGCAGTTCGAATTATTTGGGAAGCTTATATCACCAGGGCAGGAATTTAACGGTAAAACCATTTTAGATAAAGCAATACAATACACCTCAGCAATTAAACTGAAGCACCGACAAAATTTCTTTTCGTTAAGTTTTTCTGGATTAAATTACACCAATGTATCGAAAACAAAATACAAATATAGGCTTGAGGGAATCGACGAAAACTGGCAGGAAATAGCACCGGATAATGGATTAGGAAAAGCTTCTTATACCGATTTAAGCCCGGGAGACTATACCTTAAAAGTGACCTCTTCTGCTAACGGAACAATATGGAGTGACATGGCCACTCTACATATTATCATTTTACCCCCATGGTGGAAAACCTGGCCGGCCTACCTGGGTTACATAGTATTGATTTTGTTCATTATATATCTATGTTTCCACTTACTTTTAAAATTTCAAAAGGAAAAACTTAAAGCAAAACAGTCGGAAGAATTACGGACTTTAAAAGATCAGTTTTTCACCAATGTAAGTCATGAACTAAAAACGCCCCTTAGCCTTATCATTACTCCTTTAGCCTCTATTCTAAAAACCGAAAATAGTTCGAATCGCTCTAAATTGACTAAAATTCATCAAAGTGCTATAGAATTGCTACAATTGGTAAATCAATTACTGGACGTTCGCAAAATCGAAACTACCGGGAAACTATCTGTAAATTCTGATTGCTGCCAGCTTAATCAGCTTTTAAACAACGTTACTCAGCCTTTTGATGAATTAGCACAGCATAAGGGAATACGTTTTAAAAGAGAAATTTCTAAAGAAGAAACCTTAATATTTATAGATAATGAAAAGTTTAAAAAAATAGTAAGTAACCTGTTATCTAACGCATTTAAATTTACACCGCAAGAGGGCAAAGTGAGCTTTATCGGGGAACTAGATGGAGAAATCCTTAAAATACAGGTTACGGATAATGGTAAGGGGATTGCAAAGGAAGAAGTACCAAAAATTTTTGAACGCTATTATCGATCTAATCCTGAAGGTGAGAATACCGGTACCGGTATTGGCTTGCATCTGGTTAAATCTTACCTGGAATTATTAGGGGGAACGGTAAATGTAACCAGTGCACCAGCTAAGGGAAGCACGTTTACCGTAAGGATTCCGGTAAGGATAAATATTCCTGCCCAACCTAAAATCCTAACTTCTTATAAAGATCCCAATGAGCGCTTTTCCATTTTAATTGTAGAGGATCATCCAGATTTTCAGGATTTCTTGTTTTCTGAACTTAAAGAGGATTTTAATATTTATACGGCAAAGAATGGGTTAGAAGGTTTAGAACAAGTAAAAAAACATCATCCCGATCTTGTGATTAGTGATATAATGATGCCCATAATGACGGGAATAACTTTATGCCATAATATTAAAAGTGATATTGAAATCTCTCATATCCCGGTGATTTTACTTAGCGCACGATCTTCAGAAGAATCTAAATTAAAAGGTTTTGAAGCTAAGGCCGATGCTTATATGGATAAACCTTTCAATCTGGAAATCCTTAAACAACGTATTGAAAATCTGGTACAGGAACAACAATCCCGAAAAGAAGTTTTTAAAAATTCGGCTGAAATTAAGCCAGACGAAATAACGATCGGTAAAACCGATAGCTTATTCATGGAAAAAGCGCTACAGAAGGTTCATGAAAATATGGAAAACACAGCTTATTCTGTTAAGCAATTAAGTAGTGATCTTAACATGGATCGTACCGGACTTTTCAGAAAAATAAAAGCTATTACTGGCCTATCTCCTACTGCCTTTATTCGCTCCATAAAATTAAAACATGCTCGCCAACTTTTGGATGAAGGAAAATCAGTTTCCGAAGTATCTGTTAAAGTAGGTTTTTCCAGCCTTAGCTATTTTGGAAAATGTTTCCAGCAGGAATATGGAAAAAAACCATCGGATTATAAAAACTGAGAAATTACAACGAAAATTCAACCAATATGATAATTGTTGCAACATTTGCACTACTCATTTTATGTATTTAAAAATAAATTTGATTCATAAAATTATTCTAAATGACTCATATTAAATACTTTTTAATGGGAATAGCATGTATTGCTTTTACCTTTACTTCTCTTGCTTTTAACAACGATCCTAATTATGAGAAAACCAAATTAGGCATAAAATTAAGTCTGGAAAATGCTAATCTTGAGATTCAGTTCTATACATCTTCCATGGTTAGGGTTATAAAAACCCCAAAGAATTCTTCTTTTGAAAAGAAAAGTCTTTCAGTTGTTTTAGAGCCTAAAAAAACATCATTTAAAATTGAAGAAAAAAAGAATGAACTCCTATTGAGAAGTGAAAAACTGGAGATCGCTATTAATACCAAAACAGGTAATATACGTTACAATTCTCCAGATCACTCGCTTCTTTTAAAAGAGAAAACAGGCGATCCTTTATTTACTCCATTTACAGATGTAGATCAGGACACCTACACGGTAAGCCAAAGCTTTAATTTAGATCCCAAGGAGACTATTTATGGCCTTGGGATTTTACAAAATGGCAAAATGTCACAACGCAACCTGGAAGTTAAAATGGTCCAGGCAAACCGCGAAGATTATATTCCGTTTTTCCAATCGGTTAAAGGATATGGTTTATTTTGGGACAATTACTCTCCTACTACGTTTAGCGACGATACAAGCGCCACTTCTTTTACCTCAGAAGTTGGTGATGGAATAGATTATTACTTTATGTATGGCGGTAATGCCGATGGTGTGATTGCTCACATGCGACAATTAACGGGACAGGCGCCTATGTTCCCACTATGGACATACGGCTACTGGCAAAGTAAAGAGCGCTATAAAAGTCAGGAAGAAACCGTTGGTGTTGTGAAAAAATATCGTGATTTAGGAGTTCCATTAGATGGTATAATCCAGGATTGGCAGTATTGGGGAGATAATTACCATTGGAATGCCATGGAATTTTTAAATGAAGAATTCCCAAATCCTCAAAAAATGGTAGACGATATCCATGCATTGAATGCACATATTATTATTTCAATATGGTCTTCTTTTGGACCAAAAACCCAACCTTATAAAGAATTGGAAAAAGATAACATGTTGTTCAACTTTTCTACATGGCCACAATCTGGTAAAAGTGACTGGCCACCAAACATGGATTATCCTTCAGGCGTAAGGGTCTATGATCCTTATAATCCAAAAGCACGAGATATCTATTGGAAATATCTAAAAAAAGGTTTATTCTCACTGGGCATCGATGGCTGGTGGATGGACTCTACAGAACCAGATCATTTAGATATCACACCTGAAGATTTTGATGAAAAAACCTATCTAGGCTCTTTTAGAAAAGTACGTAATGCTTTCCCATTAATGACGGTAGGCGGTGTATATAAGCATATGCGTGAAGCTACCTCAGATAAGCGGGTATTTATTTTAACGCGTTCGGCTTTTGCCGGCCAGCAACGCTATGCTGCCAATACCTGGTCTGGCGATACCGAAGCTTCCTGGAAAACACTAAAAGACCAGATATCCTCAGGACTTAATTTTTCACTTACGGGCATCCCATATTGGAATAGCGATATTGGAGGTTTCTTTATATGGGAGTTTAAGGATAAATTAGACGATCCGGAATATAGGGAACTCTATGCAAGATGGCTTCAGTTCGCAACCTTCACACCAATGATGCGATCCCATGGAGCCGATGCTCCACGCGAAATTTACCAATTTGGTAAAAAAGGAGAACCCGTATATGATGCCCTGGAAAAATATATTAATTTACGCTACAGCCTACTTCCGTATATCTATTCTGAGGCATGGCAGATTACAAATCAACAATCAAGCTTAATGCGTGCTTTGGTAATGGATTTCCCTAACGATGAAAAGGTCTTAGATCTTAATGATCAATATATGTTTGGACATTCCTTTTTAGTCGCTCCGGTTTTGAAATCGATGTATACCGAAGATAAAAAAGAAAACTTTCAACAAGATGGATATCGTCAAGTATACCTGCCAAAAGGAACAGAATGGTTTGATTACTGGACTGGAGAACGTTTTTCTGGTGGACAAACTATCGATAAAAAAGCGCCAATAGATATTCTTCCTTTATATGTGAAAGCAGGGAGTATCGTTCCCGTAGGCCCTAAAGTTGATTATGCTGAACAAAAAGACTGGTCTAACTTAAAAATAAATATATATCCCGGTGCTGATGCTGAATTTACTCTATATGAAGATGAGAACGATAATTATAATTACGAAAAGGGAGCCTATAGCGAAATAAAATTCGTTTGGGATAATAACAAACAACAGTTAACGATCGAAAAGCGTCAAGGAAAGTTTGAGGGAATGCTTAAAGATAGATCATTCCAACTACATATAGAAACTGCTGAAACAACCAAAACTACAAAGAAAATCACTTACAAGGGCGATAAGATGGTTATAGCATTTTAAAAGAAAAAAGAACCTCGCGGAATTCCCCCCTCTAATAGGGATTGAAAAATACACTTAAAATCATCCCCTCTATTTTAAGTTAAAATTTATAACCCGATCCGGCTTTGCGTATTTGCTTAAAAATTAAGCGGCCCGAAGCCGGGGTTATAATAAGTTTCTAAAATAAGCGCCTACAACGTCAATTTTAGTAGTCCCAAATAAGCTAGCATATACTTTTAAGTCATCTGGCAGAACATGATACCTACAATACAAAAAAAGCATGAAAAACGAAAAGGTTTTCGTTTCGATCATTGATATAATAACATAATCAAAACGTAAAACTTAAAGATTAAACAATAGACTATTAATTTAAATCAATTTTTTTATGTGTAAATTTTATTTTTTTACTCATTACGTTATGTCAAGGTATACTCTCTCCTTGCTTGTCGTAATGCTTGTATGTTTCAACCATGAAGCCCAGGCAAAAATAGTAGATTTCTCCCATCAGAATGTTCAGGAACCAATAACGGGTAAGGTGACTTCAGAAAATGATGGTATGCCATTGGCCGGTGCTAATATTGTAGTTAAAGGAACACAAATAGCAACTTCTACAGATTTTGACGGCAACTATACCCTGGACGCTCCTGAAGGATCTATTTTGGTAGTGACTTATGTGGGTTTTGCTACTCAGGAAATCGCTGTAGGAAAAGATAGAGTAGTTAATATCTCCCTGCAAGAAGATACCAATGCCCTGGAAGAAATCGTACTTATAGGATATGGAAAACAAAAAGCAGGAGATGTGACCAGTGCTGTAGCTAATGTTAAAGCCGAGGATTTTAATAAAGGGCAACTAACCGATGCCGGACAATTGATACAGGGAAAAGTTGCTGGGCTGGCGGTTACCAATGCTAATGGAGATCCTACAGCAACAAGCTCAATCAAATTAAGAGGAAACAATACGCTATCTGGTGCATATTCAGACCCTCTGGTACTTATCGACGGTATACCAGGAGCTTTAAACACGGTTGCTCCAGAAGACATCGAAACCATAGATGTTTTAAAAGATGGATCTGCCGCAGCAATATATGGTGTTAGGGGAACGAATGGCGTTGTTTTAATTACTACAAAAAGGGCGAAAGGTGCGAAGATAAATACGGTAGAATATTCTGGATATATAAGCACTGCCAAAATTGCCAGAGAACTCGATTTTTTAAGTGCAGGACAGTTTCGGGAATTATATCCGGAATCAGATTTAGGGGCCAGTACCAACTGGCTGGACGAAATCACCAGAACCCCTATAACCCATGTGCATAATATTACGCTTAGAGGAGGCAGTTCACAAACCAATTATATTGCAAACATTAATTATAATTCACAGCAAGGCATCTTTTTAAAGTCAGATAACCAAACCTTTAGAGGACGCTTAGAAGTAAATCACAAGATGTTTGACGATAAATTGCATCTGCGATTTTCTTTATTAGGAAGAGAGAATAAATATACCTCTACCGGAGCAGGAAGTAGCTTTAGGCCCTGGATCTACTATCAGGCTATGCGTTATAATCCCACAGCACCTATTAAAAACGAAGATGGAAGTTGGTATCAGAACATCAGTAAATTAGGATACGAAAACCCGCTTTCCCTAATTAAAGAATCTGACGGAAATGTAAAAACTTCTGAAATGCGTTACGTTGGAACAGTAACCTATAATCCTATAGAAGCGCTTACGCTAAATGGTAACTTCTCGTTGACAAGGGAGCCAAGCACCAACGGTTACTCTGAAACTTTAAATCACGTTTCCAATATAAGGGATGGTTTTGCGGGCTACTCCAACATAGGAGGCTATACTGATACCGATAGGCAAATAGAGTTAACCGCAACCTATGATAAAGATTTGGAAAATCATGAGTTCTCAGTGCTTTTAGGGTACAGCTACTTAAGTAATGAAAGCGAATGGTATGGTATGAATAATTTTGGATTTCAGGACGATTATTTTGGTGGATGGCATAATATAGGCGTTGGAAATGCGCTTCAGGAAGGTTTTGCAGGAATGAGTTCTGGAAAATTCAAAAAAAATCTGATTAGTTTCTTTTCTCGTGCCACCTATTCCTATAAAGATAGATACCTGCTTATGGCCAGTATCAGACATGAAGGTGCAAGTCAGCTCTGGGGAACCAACAATGCCTGGGGAACTTTCCCTGCAGCTTCTATTGGTTGGAAAATCACAAATGAAGAATTTATGAGTGACCAGAATCTTTTTAATGAAATTAAATTGAGAGCAGGCTATGGGGTGACCGGTTCCCAACCAGCAGATTCTTTTTTAGGTATAGGAATGCTTAAATATGGAGATTATGCCTATGTAAATGGTCAATGGTTAAGAACTGTTGTTCCTGCCTCTAACCCTAATCCCGATTTAAAATGGGAAGAAAAAAGAGAAACCAACCTTGGGGTGGATTTCTCACTTAAAAACGGTCGGCTTTCGGGTTCAATAGATGCTTACGAACGCAATGTGGTAGGCCTTTTATATTCTTACAACGTTTCTATGCCTCCTTACCTATATCCTACGATAATGGCCAACGGTGGAAATATGGTAAATCGCGGAATTGAAGTTTTGATTAATACTACACCTGTAGAAACCGAAGATTTTAGTTGGAATAGTACCATTACCTATTCTGTTAACGAAAATAAATTGAAAAGCCTAAATGGCAGTGTATTCAAAACCGATTACGACTTTTTTGATACAGGAGATGTTTATTACGAAGGACAAACGACAAGGTCCCATCGTGTCCAGGTAGGACAATCTATAGGAAATTTCTATGGATTCAGAGTAACAGATGTAGATCAGGATGGAAAATGGATATATGAAGATGCCAATGGGAATCCCGTAGCTTACGATGATTTTAGCCATGCTCCGGAAGACCGCCATTATATAGGTAATGGTATCCCTAAATGGTACGCCGGTTTCAATAACACTTTCCGTTATAAAAACCTGGATTTAACGGTAAATATGAGAGGGGCGTTTAATTTCCAGATTATAAATGAAGCTAAAATGAACTTTGAAGGTACTCAAAACGGATATAGGGACAATCGTCTTTCTTCGGTTACTGACAAAGTATTCGGAAAAACAACGCTTAGCCCAGAAGTACAGGCAGAATATAATAGTTACTATGTTGAAGATGGAGATTACTGGAAAATCGATAATATCGCTTTAGGGTATACTATAGATAAATTTAATACTGAAATTATCAAATCTCTAAGGGTATATGGATCGGTGAATAATGCATTTACGATAACCGGCTATAATGGTATCGATCCAGAAGTAAATACTTCAGGATTAAACCCGGGAATAGATCGAAGGGAGAAATTCCCCACCGTAACCACTTTTACTTTAGGTCTTAGTGCCAGATTTTAAAATTAAAAAGCAATTCTAATGAAAACTAAAAAAATAAGTGTAGCCATTGGTATTTTACTGATAATGTTTAACATATCCTGTACCGAACTTTATGATGATAGCTATGGCAGTGTAGTAAGCGAAAATTTTAATCCTGAATCAGAAGATGATATTAGCGCATTGGTAAATGCTGCCTATGTTCCCTGGCGTAAAACAATGCTCTTATGGAATGGCGTGGTTAGAGCTCAGGAATTAAGTGCAGATCAGGATGTAATTCCTGCACGTATTGGAATAGGATGGATCGATGGATATATTTATAAAAGATGGCATCAACATACCTGGACCACCAACGATGATAGTGTTTACCAATCCTGGAGCAGGACTTTTGAAGGGATAAATACCGTAAACCGATTATTATATCAAATTGATCAGGGCGTTATCGTTTTACCTGATGGAGATACCCAAAATGCCTTAATATCTGAGTTAAAAGTACTAAGGGCGTCATATTACTATATTTTAGTAGATCTTTATGGCAATGTTCCTATTGTAACCGATTACAGCGACACAAGTTTACCACAACAGTCCAAGCGTTCTGAAGTTTTTGATTTTATCATTGAAGAAATCACAAATAATATCGACAATTTATCTGAAGAAGCCAGAGGCTATTATTATGGACGAATGAATAAATGGGTTGCCCACACCCTACTTGCTAAAATGTACCTTAATGCAGAGGTTTGGAAAGGAGAGGCAATGTGGCAAAAATGTATCGAAGAATGTAATGCGGTAATGGCCTCCGGAAACTATAATCTAGAAGCTAATCAAAAAAATGTATTCATTACCGAAAATCAAGATTCCAGAGAAATAATTTTTGCGCTACCCATGGACGAAAAATATGTAACTGACTGGAATGCCTTCGATTTCCATATGTACACATTAGCGCAAGAAAATCAACAAACCTACGATATGGCATACGCGCCCTGGGGTGGTGTTTGCGCAACCCCTCAGTTTATAGATTCTTTTAATCCTAATGATAAAAGGTTAAAAGAAAATTATATAAAAGGGCAACAATATGCTTTATCGGGAGAGGAATTATCTATAAACTACACCAACTCGGTACCTTCTATCGACGAATCTGATAAAGACGATGGCTATCGCTGGGGTAAATTTGAATATAAAATAGGCAGTACCAACAGACTTGGTAATGATTTTCCTGTATTTAGATACGCAGATATTTTACTAATGAAAGCTGAAGCTTTAATGCGGTCAGGGCAGTCTGGCGCAGGAGAACTAGTTAGCGAAGTTAGGATGAGAGATTTTGACTCAGCTCAGGAAGCCACAGTTACCGATGCGGAACTTAGCATGGGAAGTAACTATGATTACGGACGTAGAGATAGCTACTCCCAGACCTTTGAAGGCGGTTCAAATATTACTTATGGTCGGTTTTTAGATGAACTTGGATGGGAGTTTTGCCAGGAAGGAAGACGCCGACAGGATTTGATAAGATTCGGAGTTTTTACTACAAAATCCTGGTTTTCTCATGATGCCTCAGATATCAATAAGCAATTATATCCTATCCCATACGATGTCATGCTTACCAATAGTAATCTGAAACAAAATCCTGGGTATAGCGAATAATCCAAAAAATAAAACTAATCTAAAGCATCTGTTTTTAAAACCACATATTCTTTCTAAAAAACCAAACCTTCAAAGCTTTTAAATTGAGCGGCCTGTTAGTAAGTATGGGAATGTGAAGAATCTCCCTCTATTTAAAGATTAAAAATTAAGCTAAAGTAAATCCTACTATTTTATATCCTGAAAACGAAAGCAGGCTTCCAAAATTAAAAGCCCGATTTTCAAGTTGAAAATCGGGCTTTAACTATTCATAAATAGTACTATTATCTCTTCTTGTACTCCTCTTCTTTTTTCTCATAGTACTTTTTTAGCGTAAAAAAGGCCTTCTTTTTATTTCCTTTATCGTCTATTAAACCTTTGCGGTTCCAGCCCTCCTGATATTTAGGATTGTTACGCTTTGGGGATCTAAAATCTACCAGAATCCATGGAGACAAGCCCGTAAAATTCGCTGGCATATTTTCCATCATTTTAAGGGTCTCTTCAAAATACCATTCCTGAAACTCTTCACTCCATCTGGTTTCTTTATCAGCATGAAATCCTCCTTTTGCACCTGCTCCTGTTTCACTAAAAAACAGGGGTTTATCATAAGCTGTTTCCCATTTTGATTTTACTTTAGCGTGAGGTAAATCACCATACCAACCTAAATATTCATTTACAGAAACAATATCTGTATATTCCCCAAGAGGATCATCGATATAATTTCTACCACGATTATAACCAACTTCTAATGCCGCTGAAATCAATCGTG
Organism: Zunongwangia sp. L-65; assembly: GCF_056859415.1. Taxonomy (NCBI): domain Bacteria; kingdom Pseudomonadati; phylum Bacteroidota; class Flavobacteriia; order Flavobacteriales; family Flavobacteriaceae; genus Zunongwangia; species Zunongwangia sp. L-65. The sequence continues at coordinate 25,936 of NZ_JBSXOK010000073.1, read as the reverse complement.
TATCATCCTTTTCTTTAGCATGCATCACCAAACTTTTCATGAATTTAGTTCTGGCTTCACTAACCGGAGTTTCGTTACCAACAGACCAGATTATTACAGAGGCTTTATTTTGATCTCTGATAATCATTTCATCCAATTGTTTTTTAGCTTTTTCTAAAACCTCATCATTCTTAAAATCAATGGTCCAGTACACCGGAATTTCGCTCCAAACCAAAAGCCCCAAAGAATCTGCCGCACGTGTCATATATTCGTTATGCGGATAATGTGCCAGGCGAACCATATTAACGTTTAAATCTTTAGCCCAACCAAAAAGCTTATCTGCATCTGCACTATTTTTAGCTCTACGAATTTCAGGAGCTATTTCTTCGTGAATACTAATTCCGCGCATAAAGATTTCCTTACCGTTAAGCAACACATCTTTACCAGAAACTTCCACCTTTCTAAATCCGATTTTATCGGTTAAAGTATGTTCTCCCAACGTAAACATTACTTTGTAAAGCTTTGGATTTTCTGGTGACCATAACTCTAATTTTTTCGCTTCCAAATCAAAAGAGCCTTCAGAATCACGAATATCCACATCCTCTTTAAATCCAATTTCTGGAATTTCTATCGTTATTTTTTCTTCAGCAGCAGTAGTATTTAATTTGAAGTAACCCGAAATATTAAATCTCTTACGCTTTAAAGATTTTTCTATATCCTGTGACTGTTTTAAGTGTATCGCGTATTGCTGAATGAAATTTTGTGGCGTAATTATTAGTTTGACATCACGGGTTATTCCGCCGTAATTCCACCAATCAGTATTTAATGTAGGAACTTCGTCTGCATAGCGTTTATTATCTACTTTAACCACCAAAAAATTACTTTTATCTTTCAGCATTCCTGGTGATATTTCAAAATTAAACGGTGTAAATCCGCCTTTATGCATTCCCAGCTTTTTGCCATTTAAATACACATGAGCCTCATAATTTACCGCACCGAAGTATAAAAAAATGCGTTCATTTTCATCTAATTTCGGCTTATCAAATTCTCTTTGATACCAAACGGTACCTTCATAATACTTAAACACATCGTCCTGCGAATTCCAATCTCCGGGAACCTGAATGCTGTAATCATTATTGTAACCATGCTCTTTTCGATCGGTTTTTCCATTGGGTTCCGGATTGTTCCAATAAGCTTCAGCATCTTTTTCACCTTTCTCCTTATATCTATAATCATAAAAACCGGTTTCATAAGGATCGATAATGTAATGCCAGGTGCCGTTTAAAGAAACCTGTTTACGATTCTGTGTATTAACAATCAAATTTTCCTGAGCAAATGCAGTAACAGCGCATAATACTAAAAATGTAACAATAATTTTTTTAAATATCATTTAAAACAGAATTTGGTTATAATACTTTTTAGGTTTAAAAAGTAAAAAAAACTAAAAAGATAAATGTAAATTTTACATTTACTAATATAATAAAATTATTGAATTCGCAATCGATATATTTTTTAGAGATTACGTCTTGATTATGTAGAGAAGTAGTAGGAAAAATCAAGAATCTTGGGACAAGCCTTTTGAGGTGTAAAAAAACCTTTTCTACAATTTCGAGGCAAGCAACGGTGTCTTATACACTTTTAGCGGTACCGATAAAGATTTGAAGGTCATTTGTATAATTTCCTGGAAGGCTGATAATCAAAAAACTCCTGCCAAATTATCAGCAGGAGTTCCCGGTAGACTTTACAACTAGGAGCTATGACAAAAATTTTGCTAAAGCTTCAGCTATTTCATCGTCTCCTTTACTCATTTCGATTACTTTGCCATAGGTTTTCGAATCTTTTAGCACCTCTAAAACTGTTTCTGCGACAGCTTGCCTTGGAATTTTAGAATTTACTTTATCCGGATTACTGGTCATTATTACTTTCCCGGCTTCATCATTATCAGTTAAAGTTACCGGACGTAAAATGGTGTAATCCAACGTACTTCTTTTCAGCTCTAAATCGGCATAATGTTTTGCCGTATAATAAGGCTTCATTCCATCTACTTTTCCCCAATAAGAGCGATCGTCACTATGTGAAGCGCTTATCATTACAAAACGTTTAACGCCATGTTTATCGGCTTGATTAATCGACTTAATTGCACCATCCAAATCTATCTCTATGGTTTTATCATCACCGGTTTTCCCGCCAGAACCTGCGCTAAATACCACAGCATCATAATTTTTAATCACTTCGCCAATGGCTTCAGGAGTATTTTCTAAACTTTCTACAGCTGTATTTACGCCCATTTCTTCAAAAATCGGTTGTTGCTCTTCTTTTCTAATAAAGGCGGTAGGTTCAAAATCTTCAGAAGCACTCATCGCTTTTGCTATGCGTTGTCCAACTTTTCCGTGTGCTCCAATAATTAAAACTTTCATATCAATTTTTCTTTTTCGTTTATTCTCAAGTTAGGTGTTCCTGAAAGATATTAGACTTAAAATTCTATTAAAACTAAGTTTAACTAAATTATAGGTTGAGTTTACCATACAAATCACCTTCCAGTGATAAAACAAATGAAGATAAAATACATTACAGCGAATACTATTTTATACGGTAGCGCTAAATATTATTTTTTATTATATTTAAAGGACTATGAAGCGAATACTATTTGACAGACTAGATAATTGGTTCAATACCACCATAGTATTTATTTCTATAGCGCTATTATTTACTTCGGCTATTTTTGGAGAACGTCTTGGGGTTTATGAAATTATCATTGATAAAGCTTTCTTTATTTTCCAGCTGATGTTTTTTGGGAAATATTTTATTCATAAACGCACGGTAAATTGGAACAAAGCCGGAATAAACATTCGGCTAAAATGGTTTAAAGATGCAAACATTCCATTTTCAAAGATAGCATCCTGTACCTACCATAACGAAATCCTGGAAGTTATAAAAACAAATGCTAAAAGATATCAATTTGATTTATCTCAAGTTCATCCTGATGATAAAGAAAAATTAGTTGAAATTTTTAAGCGGTATACACCGAATCATAAATTCAAATTTGTTTAAAATCTAAATCATTTTAAAATTATCAGAATATGTTAGTCTTTACAGAATTGCTTATATTAACTCTATAAATAACTTTAACAAGTTATTTTTTGAATCCGATTTAAATACTCAAAAAAGTATTATAAAGATTTATTTTAAAATTAGATTTTGAAAAAAAATTTAGCTATCCTCATTATAGTTTGCCTTTTCTTAACTTCATGTAAAGAAGAAAAAAAGTACTCAGACTATAAAAAAGATGATTTTTACGAAGTTCAAGGTATTGTTACTCATGCGCCACCTACAGATGATCCTTTTGACCTTTCTGTTGCAAAAGATGTGCATTATGAATATTTCATTAATCGCGAGAAACCGCTTAAAGGAATTGAAGAAAATTTAGAAATTCTAGAAAACGTAAATGGCTATCCTGTCGTAATACTTGTACATAAAGATAATGAAACGATAAATTTTTATAGCCGAATTGGTCTTACTGAAAATTTAACAATGGATGAAAAAAAGGTTTTGGAAAAACATTTTCAAGAACAAATGGATTTAGAAAAGAAGAAAATAAATAAGGGGATTTAAAATTGCCCTTTAGCAGTACAAATAAATAAACCTATTCTTTTAAAATAAAAAAGCCATCTGAATCAGATGGCTTTTTTATTGTTATTTTGACTTAAAATCAAGCTTCACAGCTTGAACAATTTACAATGTTAGATACAAATTCTTTAGAAACGCTCTGGCTTCTTTGATAATATAAAGTTTTCACCCCTAATTTCCAGGCTTCGATCATTAGCTGGTTTACATCTCTTACCGGAACTCCTGCTGGAATATTAAGATTTAAACTTTGCGCCTGATCGATAAATTTTTGCCTAACCGATGCCTGTTGAATAATTTCTAACTGGCTAATTTCTTTAAAGGTTTTAAAAATATCTTTTTCTTCCTGTGTTAAGGTTTCTAAGTGCTGAACACTACCATGATGTAGCATGATACTTCTCCAGGTATCTTCGTTATCCAGTCCTTTTTCTTCCAATAATTGCTTCAGGTATTTATTCTTACGCATAAAGTTTCCTTTAGCAAGACCGGCCTTATAATAATTACTACTAAAAGGCTCTATCCCTGGTGAAGTTTGTCCTAAAATTGCCGAAGACGAAGTGGTAGGTGCAATCGCCATTAAAGTGGTATTTCTTAGACCATAACCTTTAAGCATTTCTGGTTCTCCATAAATAGTTGCCAGTTCTTTACTCGCTTTGGTTGCCTTAGCACTAATATCTTCAAATATTTGATGTGTTAAACCTTTAGCGCGCATTCCTTCAAACGGAATTCTGTTTTTCTGCAAATAAGAGTGCCATCCCATAGCTCCTAAACCAAGTGCTCTGTGATTTTTGGCAAACCTATTGGCTGAAGCTAAGTAATGATTTCCTTCGGTTTTAGCGATAAATTCCTGAAGAACTCCGTCTAAGAAATAGATTGCTAATTTCACCGCTTCAGTATCTTTCCATTCATCGTAAAGCTCCAGGTTCATGGAAGACAAACAACAGATAAAAGATTCATCTTCAGTAGAAGGTAATGCAATTTCAGAACATAGATTACTGGAGTGAATAGTTCTGTTTTTATCTTTATAAACCTGAGGTTTAAAGCGGTTGATATTGTCTTTAAATAAAATATAGGGTAACCCTTTTTGCTGGCGACTTTCTAAAACCTTAGCCCAGATTTCACGTTTTTCCATATCACCTTCAATCATCTCCTGCATCCAGTAATCTGGTACACAAACCCCATAAAATAAATTCTGAATGGGGTTACCGATATTTTTAATTTCCAGAAATTCTTTAATATCCGGATGATCGATATCTAAATAAGCAGCAAAAGCTCCACGACGTACACCACCTTGAGAGATTGTATCCATTGCCGTATCGAAAAGCTTCATAAAACTGGTTGCTCCACTACTCTTTCCATTATCGGTAACGGCACTACCACGACCACGTAATTCTCCAAAATATCCAGACGTTCCTCCACCAATTTTTGTTTGCATAATAACCTCACCAAGCTTGTGGGTAATTCCTTCAATATTATCTGGCACATAGACATTGAAACATGAGATGGGTAAACCACGCTCGGTCCCCATATTTGCCCAAATTGGTGAACTTAAACTCATCCAACCACGCTCGATCATTTCGATAAAAGCTTCGGCTAATTCCGGCTTATATAATCTTTTAGCCGAGGCATTTGCTATACGTTCGATAGCCGATTTCACGGTTTCTCCTTTTAGTAAATATCCACGGTTAAGGATTTGCTGACTTTCATCATTAAGCCACCAAAGTCTTTTATTTTTTGGTTCGTCTGCGATTAAAGGCTGAGTTTCTACGTTCGTTGTCATGGGAGTTTCGGGTATTTAGTGTTTGGCGATTATTTTAAAAAAGGTCTGATGCAGTAATACTTTTATCGTGTTTGGTATAATCTACAGGACGTCTGGCAAAGAAATCATCTAAACTATTGGCAAAAACTTCTTCTTCAAACCAAAGCATTGGCTGATATTCAGCTGCAGTAATATTGTATTGCTTCGGGAGTCCTATGCTTTTTAAACTATCATCTAATCTAAATTTCATAAAATCCATTAGATTCTTTTTATTGATATTTTCTAACTGCCCGTTTTCAAAGATCCAGTCCAGAATTTCTTCTTCTACTTCAATAGATCTGGTTACCACATCTGTTAATTTACGGGTCATTTCTTCATTAAAATAATCCGGATATTCCTCGCGAATCTGATTAATGATATAAATTCCGGCATTAGCATGAATCTGCTCGTCTACTGAAGTCCAAGCGATAATATTGCTCACATTCTTCATTACTCCCTTAAAACGGTTAAAGGATAACACAATGGCAAACTGACTAAACAGGGATACATTTTCAATCAAAATTGAAAATAAAATCAAAGAAGACACATAATCCTTGGGATCCTCAGCTTTGGTATGCTCCAAAGCTTCGGTTAAATAAGCAATACGTTTTTTAATAGCAGGAACTTCTACCACTTTGGCAAATTCATTATTATACCCCAACACTTCTAAAAGTCTTGAATAGGCTTGTGAATGTCTAAATTCACATTCGGCAAAAGTACTTCCTAATCCATTAAATTCCGGTTTTGGTAAATGTTTATATAAATCACCCCAAAACGATTTTACAGCAACTTCAATTTGTGCAATTGCCAGTAAACTTTTCTTTACCACATCCTTCTCTCCTGTGGTTAAATGCGAATGAAAATCCTGTACATCTGCGGTAAAATCCACCTCAGAATGTACCCAAAACGATTGATTAATAGCATCTGTAAAATCTAAAACTCCCGGATACTCAAAAGGCTTATAATTTAGCCGCTTGTCAAAAATACTCATACTGCTGTTGTGTTGTTAATGAAACAAAAAACCAAGGGCATAAAATAAAATGGAAGGATGCTATTCGATAAAATTTTGTTCTAAAAAACTCGAATCTTAATATCCACGACCATCACTTTTTATGCGAAAGCAAAAGTCATTGAAACGAAAAACAAGGTATTCTGGCTTATCAGCAACGCTAATTTACAGTTGCGCAACAGCTCATGATTTGCACATGATTCCCCTAAATTTTCAATGAAATTTCGTTCAATAATTTCAAATCAAAATTACAATCTAAGAGCACACTTTTTTCAAAAATCTTATCATACTTATTCACAATTTTGTAAACAATTTAGAACCTTCTGATTTTTAAAGTTTTACGTTTTATTTTATAAAAAACTAGAAATAAGCATTTTACAAACGAAGCAATAACAAATTGTTTACAAAAAATGTAAACTTTTTGTAATGTAAATATTTTATAACTTAAAATAATGGATATTTAATTATCTGGAAAGAAATACGCAAGCGCAGTACAAATATAGAAAATCCTATCCTTGAAATTCGTTATTATAAAGCTAAAATTTTATAAAAAATAGACCGCAAAATACACTTGTCTAATTCTAAACATTTTATAGCACTTACAAATTAAAAATTAGTTTAAAATGAAGAGCGTCTTTTTTGTAAACCATGCAGCCGAATACAAAAATATGGCCAATGCCAATGCGGTTAAAAAATTTACAATTTTTTTAGATACCTTTCAACCAGAAATGTTTTTTTCAACGGCATCATTTATAATAATCAAAAACCTATTTTACCATTTAAGAGCACAGGGATAATTTCGGTACTAAGGCATCATCTAACTTTTAGGATGCCAATAAAAGAAATAGTATACGCTCGCTACTATGTTAATAAATCGTAAGTTTACCTTATTTAGATGTTATACCAAAAAACCCAGATAAAAACAGGGAGTAAACAAAAAATTTAATGCTTATTAAGAAATTCTAATGGTATTTTAATCTCGATATAAAGAATTTTTAATAATCCCATTCTATTTTCGCACACGGATAAGGAATGTTATAAAATTCTGAAGCTTTAGACAAGGACGCAACTTTTAATTACATTTACAGATTCGAAATCTATATCGATCATTTTTAAATAGTTACAAATCACTTAATAATATATGGCCAAAAGTTCAATTTCACCCTGGACTAAACTATGGAATCTGCTAAAACTCGAAAAACGGGATATTTTACACGTTTTATACTATGCGATTTTTGCAGGTCTTATTAGCTTAACCCTTCCCTTAGGAATACAGGCAATCATTAATCTTATTCAGGGTGCTGAAGTTTCTACTTCCTGGATTTTATTAACCTGTCTGGTAACTCTTGGAGTTGGATTTAACGGCGCTTTACAGGTGCTACAGCTCGATCTTGTAGAGAATATTCAGGAAAAAGTATTTACCCGTGCTTCTTTCGAATTTATCTACCGGTTCCCAAAAATGCGTGTGAGGGAATTAGAAAATTACTATCCTCCTGAATTATCCAATCGGTTTTTTGATGTGCTCACGCTTCAAAAAGGATTGCAGAAATTACTATTGGATTTTCCGGCAGCGGTAATCCAAATTATTTTTGGCCTTCTATTACTGTCGTTTTATCACCCGTTTTTTATTGCTTTTGCTATCCTATTGATAGTGCTTATTTATATTATCTTTAAATTCAGTCTTTCAAAAGCTTTAGAAACAAGCATTCTGGAATCCAAAAAGAAATACCATATCGCTTTTTGGATTCAGCAGGTCGCTGCAAATTTTAGAACTTTTAAAATTTTTCCAGACGAATACGAACAAAATAAAAATAACCATCTTGTAGAGAAATACTTAGAGAACAGACAGTCGCATTTTGGTACGGTTAAAAATCAGTACAAACAAATGGTCGTTTTTAAAGTTATCGTGACTTTAGGATTACTTTTAATAGGTGGTTTGCTGGTGATTAATCAACAAATGAATATTGGCCAATTTGTTGCCGCTGAAATTATTATCGTCCTCGTCATAAATTCTGTAGAAAAAATAGGGCTTAGTCTTGAAACTATTTACGACGTTGTAACCGCTGTTGAAAAAATTAGTGAAGTAACTTCAAAAAAATTAGATCGTAAAACAGGTGTTCATGAAAACGATGTGCATCTTTTCCCTATTAAGATAGAAAATCTTCATATTGAAGAAAGCGTGGTACCAGATATTGTGGTCAACAAAGGTGATCTTATCAATATCGTGGGCGCAGAAGTTGTTATAAATGACTTTTTCCATTACCTCTCTGGAATGAAGAAAACCAAGAATGGAAGAATTTATTTTAACCGTGAAGAGATTGCAAATGTTAACCTGGACAGCTATCGCAATAAAATCGCGTTACTTTTAAATACCGATAGTATTTTTGAAGGCACCATCTGGGAGAACTTAACCCTTAGTAATCCTAATATGAGCTCAGACCGGGTATACCAAATGCTGGAAGATTTTAATGTCTTAGACCATATTAATAAACTCCCAGAATCTTTAAACACTTATATCTTTTCTGGAAATAAAAAAATAGGCGCTAAAACAGCTAAAAAGATTTGTTTGATAAGAGCTTTACTTAAGGACCCTAAACTTCTGATGATAGAGAAAGGCTATATTATTTCAGAAAATGATAAGAAAGCACTAATGAAACATGTAAACAGGGAAGACACCTGTATTTTCCTTGCAGATGATGCGCATCGATTAGACGAATTTGAACCGCTTTACCTAGAACACAAATAAAAAATTAAACAATAAATGCTTAATCTTTCTAATACAAAATTGGGCGAAAAGATAAAACTCGAAGAGTTTAGTGCTTTTTCGCTGATCGTGAAGAGAAGTCATCACAAGCTTCTTTCCAGGATTTTATTAGGAACTTTTGTGTTTTTACTAATTCTACTGTTTTTCCCATGGACGCAAACCATAAGCGGTAGAGGTTACGTAACTACCCTAAAACCTGATCAAAGACCCCAAACACTGCAATCACCCATCCCGGGACAAATCCAAAAATGGTATGTTCAGGAAGGTGATTATGTAGAAAAAGGGGATACTATCTTACATATTACTGAAGTAAAAAACGAATATTTTGACCCCCTTTTGGTGGAAAGGACAGGAGATCAATTAGCTTCAAAAAGTAATTCCTTCGCATCTTATGGACAAAAGATTGATGCCTTACAACGACAGTTGGCGGCTATACAACGTGAAAGAGAATTAAAATTAGAACAAACCAGGAATAAAAGAAAACAGGCCGAACTTAAAATTAATAGTGACAGTATTTCTTTAGAAGCTGCCAGGGTAAACTTAAGTATTGCCGATAGGCAATATACCCGTACTACCGAATTATACGAAGAGGGCTTAAAATCAAGACTGGATTTAGAAACCAAACAATCAAAATTTCAGGAATCCCAGGCCAAAGTTATCGACCTGGAAAATAAATTATTAAGCAGTAGAAACGAGTTGCTTAATGCGATTATGGAGGTTAATCGTATAGAAGCCAATTATATCGATAAAATCAATAAGATTGAGGGAGAGATCTCTACGGCTAATTCATCGAGGTTTGATGCCCAGGCACAAGTCTCTAAATTAGAAAATTCGCTATCCAATTATCAAATCCGAAAAAATCTGCTTTATATCCGTGCGCCGCAAAATGGATACATTAACCGCGCCTTAATTAAAGGTTTGGGAGAAACCTTTAAAGAAGGTGAAAAACTGGTGACTATTATGCCATCAGACATTGATATTGCCGTGGAAACTTATGTAAAACCTATCGATTTACCATTAATAAGTATCGGTGATCATGTAAGGGTTCAGTTTGACGGATGGCCAGCAATCGTATTTAGTGGATGGCCTAATGCTTCTTACGGTACATATGGAGCAAAAGTCGTGGCGATAGAAAATTTTATAAGCGATAATGGTAAATATCGAATTCTACTTGCCCCAGATCTAAAAGAACGAGAAAAACACGCATGGCCGGAGGCTTTACGTGTAGGCTCTGGTGCAAGAACCCTGGCTTTACTGGAAGATGTTCCAATTTGGTATGAGCTTTGGAGAAATTTAAATGGATTCCCTCCAAACTATTATACCAGCGCGGAAAAAGAAAAAGACGGAAAGAAAAGCGATTCGAAAGATGCTAAGAAGTAATATGCGAAAATTTATTTGTTTATTTTACTTTTCTGTTTTTTGTATTTTCTTCGGAAATGCGCAAGAACAAGAATCGGAAATCTTTACGCTGGAAGAGTTCCTTGCTATGGTAAAACGCTACCACCCGATCGTAGCACAAGCTAATCTTGAACTCTCAGGTGCCGAAGCAAAATTATTAAAATCGAGAGGGGCTTTTGATCCCAAGCTTGAAGGCGGAATGAAAGAAAAAAACTTTCATGGAACTGAATATTACTCACTATGGCACGGAACTTTTAAAATTCCTACCTGGTATGGTATTGATCTTAAAGCAGGCTACGAACAGAATGAAGGATATTATCTAAACCCGGAAAATAACACGCCCGACGATGGTTTGTGGAGTGCCGGAGTAAATATTAGGCTTGCGCAGGGATTGCTTTATAACGAAAGAATGAACAATCTTAAACAGGCAAAAATCTTTCAGCAGCAATCACAATTAGAGCGGAACATCCAGGTAAACCAGGTGCTGGCCGATGCTACAAAAGCTTATGCAGATTGGGTTTACTATTTTCAAAACACATCGGTTTACGAAGAGTTTTTAGAAAATGCCCTAATTCGGTTTGAAGGTATTGCTACATCCAGCCGACTTGGGGAAACCCCAGCTATAGATACCGTAGAAACCATGATTACGGTGCGAAGCAGGAAACTAGATCTTAAGCAGGCAGAACTAAAACTTCAAAAAGCCAAACTTGCCTTAAGTAACTATCTCTGGATAGAAGATATCCCGTTGGAACTGGAAGATCAAATGAAACCGTCTCCCGAGACCGTAGATTTTACTTCAGTTTTAGGAATCGAACAGCTATTAGGCAATGCCACAACTATAGAAGACCACCCAAAATTACAGTCTTTAAATTATGATTTAGAAGCTTATGATCTTGATATTAGACTCAAAAGAAATAAACTTCTTCCAAAAATCGATGTAGAGTATAACTTTCTTTCCGAAGAGATAAACGAGCCGGACTATATAAATACAAATAATTATAAAGCCGGAGTTAAAGTGAGCTTTCCATTATTTCTACGGAAAGAACGTGGAGATTTAAGGCTTTCTAAAGTTAAAAGAGAACAGGCAGAATTTAAGTTATCTGAGAGTGCCTGGAAATTGAGCAACAAAATAAAAGCTACAGAGAGGGAGATTCTTAGTTTACAAGAACAAATGGCCATAGTAAGCAATATCGTAAACGAAAGCGAAATTATGGTAGAAGCTGAAAAACGCTTATTCGAAATGGGCGAAAGTTCTATATTCTACATCAACACAAGGGAAAATAAGCTTATAGATTCTATTCTTAAAATGAACAAAATCAACAACGAACTAAATATTGCGATCGCAAAATTATTTGAAACATTGCGAATTGAATATGAGAATGACTAATTCTTTTTATTGAAAATAAAGACTGAGGCGCATTTTTAGAATATTAAAATTCTAAATTTCATTTTTAGAAATCCAATACCACTATAGTTCTAAAACGATTTTTATATCAATTAAAATTGATTTCGTCAATTTGAATATAGAACATAGATATTTTCGCATAGCGTATCATCCTGCAAAATCTAAAAACTTTTCAATTCCAATAAATGAAAACCATTCTCATATATCCGGTTTAATAAGTAAACAGGCCAGGACGGTCATTATTTCGCGAAACCAGCAATTGTTTTTTACCTGATTTATGCTTTAAAATATGGAGGGACTTAATATCACCATCTAACCAAAGCTTATCTGATTGGGGCATAAGTCCGAAATTATTCTTATTGAATTTTAAAAATGCTCCGAAAGAGGCATCAAGTGCCCCCTGGCTTACTCTAAATGGGAATAAATTGCCAGCGGTAAGGACCTCAGCATTACCATCTCCATCAAAATCAGAATACACAAAATCCTGAATAGCAGAATCCTGAATAGGTTTTGGCAGGGATTTTACACTAAAAGTCCCATCGCCATTGTTCTCTATAAAAGAAGAGGCCAGTGTATAAATTTCTAAGGTAAAACGAGGCTCTATATTATTGATTTTTAAAAATTGATCGGTATTGGTTTTTGCATAACTATCGTAAGAAACGTATTGCTTTTTTAGGGATGAAACCTGCGCCATTAATTCATCACGTGTAGGCCATGGATAGCTCACTCCATCAATATAATAGGTTAAAATGGGATCAATACGTCCATTATTATCAATATCCTGAATATAATAACGCATAGGCTCTGTAACCGAAGCTCTAAACTGAGTATTTTCTCCAAGATTACCTGCCAAAAAATCAATATCACCATCGTTATCAAAATCACCCGCTTCCAAACTAAACCACCATCCATTTGAGTTTTGGAGACCTGCTTCCTCAGTTTGATTTTTTAAAACACCTCGATTATTTTTAAAGATGCTTACAGGCATCCATTCTCCGGTTAAAACCAAATCGGGCCAGGTATCACCATCCAGATCTACCCATTCTGCATCGGTCACCATCCCCACCTGCTCGAGATCATAGCTTCGGTTGACACTAAATTTTACTGTAGTTTCTGTACTTTCATTTTTAAGCAAGGTACTTCTAGGCGGCATTGGATAATTTCCACCGGAAATTCTTCCCCCCACAAACAAATCCAGGTCACCATCTTTATCATAGTCTGCTGCTTTAACAACACCTCCGCTAAACTTCATATCAGGTAAGGCATTTTCATTTTTGCTGAATATTCCATTACCCTCATTAAGGTATAGGCGATCCTGATAATAGTTATCGCCATTAAACTCTTCATTTCCTCCGCTTACCACATACAAATCCAGATCACCATCACCATCAGCATCAAAAAACAGAGCATCGTAATCCTCATGCACAATATCTTCAGCACTACCCCATGGTTGATTGGCATTAAAATCTTTAAACTTTCCATTCTCAAGCCCTAAATATAACTTAGAAGCCTGTCCCCTTGCTCCCAGGAAAAAGATATCATCATTACCGTCATTGTTGACGTCACCTACAGCTACCTTCCCACCGGTTTTAGATACCTGATACGGAATAAGACTTTCATAATTAAAATCGACATACGCATTTTCCTTATGTGCAAAATCTATATTAGAAGTTGCGGTAATGTCTTTAAAAAATCCATCTGAAGAAATGGTATCGTATTGATAAATATCGGTTGCATCTGCTTCATTTAATGAAAGCAGTTGATTGATCTGCACATTTTCAATATGGCTAAGCTTTTTAGAAGGCCAGATCACATCGAGACTTTCCAGACTTCTGCTCCTACCCAAGCCAATGTTCATTTTAGGTTCTACCGAAGATTGAAAACCTCTTATATAATAGGCCTCCTGATAGATATGGCTTCCGTCTGCAAAATTAAGAATCACCTTAGTACCTAAAGCTTGTGTATTTTTACCTTCGCCTCTCAAGGTTAGCGAAAGAAAGTTATTTGAAAACTGCTCATTTTCGAGGTTTTCATAAAACAAAATCGGATCATTAAGATTATTGATAATTAGATCAAGATCACCATCATTATCAAAATCGGCATAAGCCATAGCATTAGAAACCGTCTTAAGCTTAAGCCCCCAGTCTTCAGTTTTATTTTCAAAAAGTAGCCCATCAACATTTTTATAGATATAATTGGAAACCTTAGTAGAAGGAATTTTACTGATCAACAGTCCTAAATCGAGCTTTTCCCCGGTAGACTGAGCACGTGCATAGGCTTCATGGACCGTATAATTGTTGAAATCGAGGTTGCTATAATCTCTAAGATATCCATTACTAATAATAACATCTTTAAATCCGTCATTATCATAATCAGCAAACAAAGGTGCCCAACTCCAATCGGTATTAGAAATCCCTGCAAGTTGTCCTACCTCTGTAAAACGCAAGTTTCCCTTGGGATCCAGACCTTTGTTTAAATGTAGGTTATTCCGCATATACTGCTGGTGATAACCACTATCAATAAGACGTTGCGTTTTATTATATTCATCTGGTCCTTTCAGCACTTTTTGTCGGTAATTATCTTCGGGAAGCATATCTACCACAAACAAATCCGGATTTAGATCATTATTGATATCGGCTACGTCAGATCCCATGGAGTATTTCGAGAAATGTGCAAAAGAGGCTTTTGAGGTTTCGGTAAAAGTACCGTCACCATTATTCAAATAACAAAAGTCCTGTTCAGAATAATCATTTGTTACAAAAATATCAGGGTATCCATCTTTATTTAAATCACTGATTGCCGCACTCAGACCAAAGTTGATTCCTGTACCATCAATTCCCGCTTTTTCAGACACTTCTACAAATTTATCACCCTGATTTTCATAAAGTTGATTACCATAATAAGGATGTCGCTTGCTCCGCAACATAGTCACATTAAAAAATATATTGTAAAATTTATTAGCGTGATTGAGCAAAAATAAATCAAGATCTCCATCCAGGTCATAATCCAAAAAATAAGCCTGTGTGCTAAAAGTGCCTATAGCATCAACACCATACTCCTTGGCCTGCTCTTTAAAAGTAGGTAAACCATTTTTATCGAGTCCCTGATTTATAAATAACTGATTTGATCTGGGCTTATAATCATTAATCAGGGGGGCTGTCATCCCTTCCTGTGGAGCATTGCCGGAATAACATAAATAAATGTCAATAAGGCCGTCACCATTAATATCTGCCATTGCTGCACCAGTTTTCCAGCCTTCTTTTTCTTCTAATTGAATTTTTGTGGTAATGTCTTCAAATTTCAAACCTCCTTTATTTAAGAAAAGCTTATTTTTCACTTGATTCCCAGACAAGTATATATCAGGAAAACCATCATTATTCACATCTCCTATGGCCACTCCACCACCGTTATAAATGTATTCGTAAGTAATGATATTATTTTTTTTGGTTTCCGTGAGCGTATTTTCGAAATCAATACCGGTTAGAGAAGGACTTAGAAGATTAAATAAAGGAGATTTTTCGGTTGATACTAATTCTTTATCTTCAGTACGACAAGCCGTAAAAACCAATAAAAACAATAAGTAAATTCTCGAAGTTTGAGTATTCATAAAAGATTATTTAAATATCTGCCACAAACTGCAATGCACAGATAAAAAATTTTAGAAGGCATTGACACTGCAAATATCCAAACATAATAATTTTAATAAAATTTTAACATATAAAACATTTAAATTATAATAAAAATATTAAAAATTAAACGGTATCCTTATCGTATTTTACCGATCATATTTACGCCATCCATAATAATCCGGTTTAGGGAAATAAAGCGAAACTAGCCTTAAAAATTAAAGCTAAGTAAATAGACAAGAAAAACTATTAAAATCCTTTTTTAGAGATTACACATATATTAATAGCAATTAAAATACTTAAGGGAAAGCTAATAAATCAAATTATGTTTTATTTCTGGACGTCCAGATCCCGATAGAAGTTTTCGAAACCAGATCGGATCATTCAACCTCGATTATTGAGTCAAAGAGAAGCATGTACATACAGGCTTCTCTTGTAAATAACTAATTCAACTTAAATAATCTAAACATCAACCCAACTATTGATAAATTGCGCTGTTGTTTAAAATCTTATCTATTCTATTTTTAGAATCCGAGATTTTGGTTTTCCTACATCCTTATTATAACTCACAATAATTGTATCTTCCTGCATACTTTTTTCTTTTTGCAATTTCAACTGAAAATCAGTTGTTTTTGACACATCAATCGTTTTCGTTTCAAAACCAATATAGGTAAGAACAACTTTTGAATCTTCCGGAATTTGCAATTCAAAATTTCCTTCAGCATCGGTAACACTACCAAAACTGGTATTAGGAACAAAGATATTTACTCCTTTTAGGGCTACTCCTTCTTCTGAAGTAACACTACCCGCTATAGTTTTAAAATCCTGTGCATTAATTTTATTAAGCATGCCCATTCCCAACATTAAGGCAAAAGCAATTAGAAATGTGCTGTAATCTTTATTTACCTTTCGCATTATTCTTTTATATTAATAATTAGTAATTCAGTTTTCCATAGCTTTTATAAAACCATTATCCCTATCTATCTACGATAACGTTCTAGTAATTCAAAAGAATATCAATATCAGTTTTTCAAAAGTTCCTTTTCTTATAAAACTTATATTCTTTAGCTTGAGATTTTTAGAGCTGAATATTTATAAGTTTTCCGATCTCCCTGTAATCGATTACACTAATTTATAGTTTAATTATCAATATGCCAAAAAAATCCATTTTAAAAATATCTCTGAAATAAATTACTGTTGAAAAATAATGATTCTTCAATACTAAGAATAACTGAGTCGCAACAAAGCTTATTAAATCGAATTCTTATATTGTGGCATATTTTATTTAAAATTAAATTTAATCCTGGATTAAAAATACATGGCTGAAAAGGTTACCATATATGATATTTCTAAAAAGCTTAATATAAGTGCGGCTACAGTTTCAAGAGCCTTAAACAACAATCCAAAGATTAGCCAAAAAACTCGTGAGCTTGTTTTAAAAACCGCTGCCAAAATGAACTATAAGCAAAACAGATTGGCACAAGCTTTAAAAAGTGGACGCACCAATAATGTTGGAGTGATCGTACCTTTTATAAATCGAAGTTTTTTTTCTAGTGTAATCCGTGGTATCGAGGAAGAACTTTCTCCACATGGATATCATGTTATTATCTGCCAGAGTCATGAAGATGTAGATAATGAAATTAAGCAAATCGATACTCTTTTAAATACTCAGGTAGATGGTATCTTTATGTCGGTTGCTAAAACCACACAAGATACCTCCCATATTCAAAAAGCACTTGCTGAAAATACGCCTTTGGTGTTTTTTGATCGGAAAAAAGATGTGCCCGGTTTAAGCTCAGTAATCATCGACGATTTTAAAGGCGGCTATCTTGCCACACAACATTTAATCAAGCAGGGATGTAAAAAGATCGCTCATTTTTCAGGTGATCTTAGTGTTGAGATATACAAAAACAGGCATCAGGGATATTTAAAAGCATTAAAAGATCATGGTATAACTCCTCTAAGTCGCTTTAGTTTACAGGTAAATAGTAAACTCGAATCAGGAATTTCTGCCGTAAAAGAATTATGGGAATTTGAAGAAAAACCCGATGCAATCTTTTCTGCTAGTGATTACGCAGCTTTGGGAGCGATTCAGGAATTAAGAAAAATAGGCATCAAAATCCCCAAAGAAGTTTGCGTAGTAGGCTTTAGTAATGAACCCTTTACAAAATATATGGAATTACCGATTACCTCGGTAGATCAGACCCCTTTTGAAATGGGAAAGATTGCAGCTCAGGTATTTTTAGAACAAATCGAAAGCCAAATACTCACTGCCGAAAAAAAGGTGGTACTTGCTCCCGAACTTTATATTAGAGATTCTTCTAATCGAAATTTATAGAGAAACTCCTCTTTTCCATGGAATAAAATCGTTTTGATCATTCTGATCGGCTTTAGCGGTGATTTTTCCACTAGCTACGTCGATGATATATTCCAGGATTTCTTCTCCCATTTCCTCGATTGTTTTTTCACCTTTGATAACGGCACCACTATCAATATCGATAATATCTGGCATTCTTCCTGCTAAAATGGAATTGGAAGCTACCTTAATTACCGGCGCAATTGGATTCCCTGTGGGTGTCCCCAATCCGGTGGTGAATACGACCACATTAGCGCCCGAACCTACCATTGCGGTAGTACTTTCTACATCGTTACCTGGGGTACACAATAAATTTAATCCAGGTTTGGTTACGTATTCGCCGTAATCTAAAATATCCTGAATAGGTGAAGTTCCTCCTTTTTTAGCTGCTCCGGCAGATTTCATCGCATCGGTAATTAAACCATCTTTGATGTTTCCGGGAGATGGATTCATATCAAAACCTGAACCGGAAGCTTCAGCGGCATCTTCATAGGCACGCATTAGTTTTAGAAAACGTTTTGCTTTTTCTTCATCCACACATCTATTGACTAACTCCTGCTCTACTCCACATAACTCGGGGAATTCTGATAGAATTGGTGAACCGCCTAATGCTGCAAGTAAATCGGATGCATAACCTAAGGAAGGATTTGCTGAAATTCCCGAAAAACCATCAGATCCTCCACATTCTAAACCTAATTTCAGTTTAGATAAGGGAGCGGGTTGACGCTGAATTTCATTAGCTTTTTTAATGCCATCGAAAGAATCCCGAATAATCTTATTCAACATTTCATCAATCGTGCCTTCTTGCTGCTGTTCGTAAATTAAAACAGGTTTATCTAACTCTGGATTAATAGCATCTAAAGCATTTTGAAAAATATCGATCTGAAGGTTCTGACAACCTAAACTCAATACTGTTGCTCCGGCCACATTGGGATTATTTACATAACCGGCCAGTAATTTTGATAAAGAAACCGAATCCTGTCGAATACCGCCGCAGCCTCCTTGATGCGTTATAAAGCGTACTTCTACATTATCAAAAATAGGCTCTTCATCTGGGGTTTTATCTTCACTTAATTCAATATTCTCCCCGCTAATTAAATTGCGAAGTAATTTTCGTTGTTTACTGGATTTATGAAAAGAGAGTTCTTTTTCGAAAACGTCTTTCAGCAATTCTACATTTCTGTTTTCACAAAAAACCAATGGAAAAAACAACCATACATTTTGTGTTCCTACCTGTCTGTCATTACGATGGTAGCCCATAAACGTGCGCTCTTTCCACTTTGAAATATCAGGCGCTGTGTACGAAACAGTTGCTGTTTTTTCGGTAGTTGTACTGGCTTGGTGTTTTACATTATCTACGGTGAGCACATCACCGCGTTTAATGCTTGAAGTTGCTTTACCTACTAAAACGCCATACATATAAATCTTACTTTCTGGTTCAAGATCGACCATCGTGATTTTATGCTTAGCTTTTACATCAGACAAAACGATCACTTCTTCACCTTCAAAATCTAACTTATCACCTTGCCATAAATCGGTTAGCGCAATGGCGACATTATCTTCGGGATGTACTTTTATTAATTTATTCTTCATCTTCTTCAATTTTTAGTCCTTCAAAGTTTTGGGCTTCGTAGGATTTTTATTGTCCTCCAGGCCTCAAAAATTTTAAAAACTCTGTCATTTTTTGTTCCAGACCTCACAGGTTTCAAAAACCAGTGAGGTCTAAATTGATCTAAAATTGCAGGTTTACTTCCCTGTAAATTTTTTATAGCCTTCTTCTATGCCTTTGGTTTCGATCAATTCCAACGCCATTGCTACCTGATCTTTTAATCCCGGAACTTGCGTTAAATCCTGATCCCAGAATTTTTCGTTTTTCAGTGCTTGCTCACTTATTTCCTGATAACTATGCAACTCCCAAATCCGTTTTAATTCGGTCACGATACTTTCATCATCATTGATGGGAAGGTTTTGATTGTTCCATTCTCCTCTGTAAAACCGAATTAAACAAGCAAAAGCAAAGGTTAAATGTAAAGGTAATCGATTACATTTCGTTTGGAAAGCTAACAAACTTGGTAACACCCTGACCTTAAATTTTGAAACGGAATTTAAAGCGATACTCGCCAATTGATGTTTGATAAACGGATTTCTAAATCGATCTAAGACCTCTTCAGCGAATGTTTTTAATTCTTCTTCAGGTAAGGAAAGTGTGGGAATAATTTCATTAAAAATAGCTTCTCTTACAAAAGCTCCGGTAAATTCGTGATCTACGGTTTCTTTAACGGTTTCATTTCCGAAGAGTAAAGAAAAAGGAACCATCGTGGTATGTGCACCATTTAAAATTCGAACTTTTCGGGTTCGGTAAGGCTGCATATCTTCTACCACTAAAATGTTTTCATCGATTTGATCGAACGGAATTTTTGCTTTTAATCCTTCCCCGCCTTCAATCACCCACAGTAAAAATACTTCTGCAGAAACAATTAATTTATCTTCTAATTCTAATTTGCTTTGGTAACTTTCGATATCATCTTTTGGATAACCGGGGACAATACGATCTACCAGCGTGTTATGAAAGCTGTTGCTGTTATTGATCCAATTTACAAAATCGGATTCCAACTCCCATAACTCGGCATATTGAAGGATAATTTTCTTTAAAGTATCGGCATTGTAATTAATTAATTCACAGGGAATGATCGTTAATCCTTTTGCTTTATCTCCTTTAAAATGTTGAAATCTTTTATACAATAATACAGTTAATTTGGCCGGAAAACTGTTGTGCGGCTTTCCCTCTAAAGTGTCTGACTCGTCATAAGCGATTCCGGCTTCTGTAGTATTCGAAATAATGAATTCTAAGCTTTCTTCTTCGGCTAATTTTAAATATTCATCGTAATCCTTATAGGGATTTATTCCTTTCTGAACACAGGAAATGGTACGCTGCTCCTGAATTTCTTCGCCTTCCTTCACACCTTTCATAAACAGGTTGTACAACCCGTCTTGTTCATTCAGTAGTTCTAATAATCCGCCAGCTAAAGGCTGAATTACGGCTACACCGGCATTAAAATTGGCTTCTTTATTTAATTTATCAATCACAAAATCAACAAAGGCCCTTAAAAAGTTTCCTTCGCCAAACTGAACCACTTTTATAGGTAAAGGCTCTGTGATATTGGCGTTTTGTCTATTTAATATTTTCATTTTGTATAAATTCTCTAAGCATTTTATTCAAATAAACTTGGTAACCAAAGGCTTATTTGTGGTAAATAAGTAACCAATAACAGGATAATTGCCATGGCTATATAAAGTGGCAGCAAGGGTTTCATTAATTTTTGAATAGTGGTTTTGGCCACTCCTACTCCAATAAATAATACCGATCCTACCGGCGGTGTACATAAGCCTACACATAAATTCATGACCATAATCATCCCAAAATGAACCGGATCTACCCCTAGACTTTTCATAATAGGTAAGAAAATAGGGGTGAAAATTAAGATAGCCGGCGTCATATCCATAAATGTCCCTACAAAAAGCAATAATAAATTAATGATAATAAGAATCACATATTTATTATCACTCAAACCTAGTAAGGCATCGCTTACCGTCTGCGGAATATTTTCAAAAGACATCACCCAGGACATTCCCATGGAAGTGGCGATTAATAATAAGACAATTGAAGTGGTGACTACCGAACTTAAAAAGATTTTGTGTAATTTATTTAAGTTGATTTCCCTGTAAATAATGGCCAGAATTAGAGTGTATAAAACGGCAATTCCGGAAGCTTCTGTCGCGGTAAAAATCCCGGAAACGATTCCGCCTATCACGACTACCAGCAATAATAAACTGGGTAAGGCATCTAAAAAGGTAGTGGCTATTTTCTTGGCACTGGTTTTTTCTCCCGGTGGGTATTTTTTCTTTTTAATCCAAACAGCAGCAACTAACATTAGCGCTAATCCCATTAAAATTCCTGGAATATAACCGGCTAAAAATAAACTCGCAATCGAAACTCCACCACTCGCCAATGAATAGACAATTAATACGTTGGAAGGCGGAATAATCAATCCGGTGGTGGATGCAGTTACATTAATGGCAGCACCAAATTCTTTGGAATAATTTTCTTTTTCCATCGGTGGCCCTAAGATTCCTCCAATGGCTGAAGCGGCTGCTACTGCTGATCCTGAAATGGCTCCAAAAAGCATCGCGGCAATCACATTTACATAAATCAATCCGCCAGGCATCGAACCAATAAGGGCTTTCGCAAAATTAATAAGCCGATGCGCAATCCCACCCTGATTCATAATTTGTCCTGCGAGAATAAAAAACGGAATAGCCAATAAGGAAAAACTGTCCAGCCCCGTTGCCATGCGTTGTGCCATTGTAGTAAATGCCGCAAGCGAATCTATAGAAACGGCTAAAGTTAATAAACAGGAAATACCAATAGACCAGGCTACAGGAACCCCTATACTTAACAGGATTAAAAACGAAATGACCAATAATAATATTTCTGCAATCATAGCAAGTATTTTTTAGGCTTGAACACTTCATTCAATTTATAGACAATAATCAGGATACCACTTATAGGCAACACCGCATACACTACCGATAAGGGTAAATTTAAGGCCGCGGAAGTTTGCCCCAACAAATAACTGATGTACACCAAATTACCGCCACCAATAATTAACGCAGATACCGCAAATAGAATAATTAGAATGTTGATGCCTATTCGCAGGCGAATACGATTGCGCTCATTTAACTTAGGCGGAAGTATATTAATGGCTAAATGTTCTTGCTGTCCTGAAGCATAAGCGGCTCCTAAAATTCCGATCCAAATCATTAAATATCGGGCAATCTCCTCGGTTACGGAACTTGGATTCTGTAGCACATATCGAGAAAACACCTGCCATAAAACGGCAAGTACAATAAAAGCCATTAAAAAGACCAATATGCTTCCCAATATTTTATCTAATATTTTTTTCATCATTCACTATTATTTTACAGCTTGAATGGCTTCAATGGTTTTCTTCATCTGCGGGTCTTTCTTAAATTCATCATACATTGGTTGAACCATTTCCCTAAATTGTTCTTTTTCTGGATAAGTAACTTTTACGCCAGCCTTTTTTATTTCTTCTAAGGCATGCAATTCGGCTTCACGCCAAATCTTTTTTTCATATTCTGAAGATTCCATCGCTGCTTCCTTTAACCATTTTTGCTCTTGTTTTGAAAGTTTATCCCAAACTATGGTACTTATTAAAAGTTCATCCGGAAGCGCCGTATGCTCATCGACCATATAATGCTTACACACTTCGTAATGGTAGGACAGGTAAAAACTGGGCAGGTTATTTTCAGCGCCATCTACAATTCCCTGTTGTAATGCGGTATACAATTCTCCCCAACTTACGGGGGTTGGCGAACCGCCCAAGTATTTTACCATATTGATAGCGGTCTGGCTTTCCATTACCCGTATTTTCTGCCCTTTTAAATCTGCAGGGGAATTTAATGCTTGGGTACTGTAAAAACTTCTACTTCCGGCATCGTAAAAAGTCAATCCTTTCAAACGATTTCGCACACTGGCCTCTAATAAATTTTCACCTATTTTACTTTCTAAAACTTTAAACCGATGTTCTCTACCTTCAAATAAAAATGGTAATCCAAAAATCTTTAATTCCGGCGCAAAATTTTCTACGACCCCAGTTGAAACTTTGGTCATTCCTAAACTACCGATTTGTAAAAGCTCTACCAGTTCCCTTTCGGTGCCTAGTTGCTGACTTGGATAAATGACAACTTTTAATTGGCCTTTGGACTTTTCTTCAACTCGATCTGCCATAAATTTCATGGCTTTATGTACGGGATGGGTGACGTCCAAGCCGTGCCCCAGACGAATGACCTGGTTTTTTCTTTCTTCTTTACAAGCTGAAAAAACCAAAGTAAAAGCCAGTAGAACACTTACTGCTGTTTTCCTTTTGGTTGAAATCATTTCTTTAAACTTTCTACAATTTGAAGGGTTTCCTGGACCTTCTCCTCTATTTTCTTCAAATCGAAACTACCGTCTTCTTTTTTTTGAAATAACTTAGAACCAATACCTACGCAATGAACTCCGGCCAAAAACCATTCTTTTAAATTTTCTTCGGTAGGAGAAACACCACCGGTAGGCATAATACTAGACCAGGGTAAAGGGCCTATTACGGCTTTAACAAACGAAGGACCACCGACCTGGGAACCGGGAAAAATCTTAACGACTTCAGCGCCCAGTTCCTCAGCATAATTAATTTCGGTTACGGAACCGCAACCCGGCATCCAGGCTACTTTTCTACGGTTACAGGTTTTGGCCATTTCAGCATTGATCAATGGGGAAACGATGAAGTTCGTGCCCAACTGAAGGTATAAAGCGGTAGTTCCTGCATCGATCACCGAACCTACGCCCAACATCATTCCAGGTAATTCTTTAGTGGCGTATTTCACCAGCTCGGCGAATACCTCGTGGGCAAAATCCCCGCGATTGGTAAACTCGAACACACGAGCGCCGCCATCGTAGCAGGCTTTTAAAATATCTTTACAGGTTTGCACATCGGCGTGATAAAACACAGGAACAATTCCTGTTGCTTTCATTTGCTCTGCTACTGCTATTCTTGAATATTGTGCCATTTAATAATGGTTATAGGTTAATTTATTGTTTTTTTATTACTTCTCTCTACTTTTTTGTCATTACCAAAAAAGCAGCAACCCCACCTGCTGGACGGGCAGGTTTCCGGATAAAGCGAACGTTTTGATTCTTTCTTACTGTTACTAAAATCTAGCGTCTCTAGTATATATTCTATTCTCTCTTTTCTCAATTCTTGTCAGGTCAAGTAAATTTCAATCACTATTGAAATTTGTATCGAAACCTCGTCCCCCAATTACTTCTCGATACTATTTTATCTCCGCTAACGCTGCAATAAAATCACTCGAAGTGACAGTAGCGTTTAAGGTTGAAAGGTTCAAAGTTGTGTTTTCTTATCTACATCTTCACATCAACGTATCTTCAAATTTTCTTGTTTCTAGAGTCTAGACTTTATATTCTAAATACTCAATTCTCATTACTTAATTCTAATTTCAATTTCCGCTCTGGCTTCGATACCATTGCTCCTACATCGTAATTACTTAGCCGTCGCTACAGTTGAGTTCAAAATTAAAAAGTTAAAGATTTAAAGTTATGTTTTTCATTTTCAAATCAACACATTTTCAAATCATCTTTCTTTTCTCGGTTGAATTAGATCTCTCTCCCGATAGCTATCGGGATTGTTGATATGACACTCATCTTATTTCTTGTTTCCTGCTTCCAGAATCAAGACTCTCTCGTCTATTCTCTATATTCTATTTTCTATTTTCTATTTTCCTCATCTACCGTCAGGTCGAGTGAATTTCGATGATAATTGAAATTTGTATCGAGACCTCGTTTCTTATTACTTCTCGATACTATTTTATCTCCGCTATCGCTGCAATAAAATCACTCGAAGTGACAATAGAGTTCAAGGTTGAAAGGTTAAAAGTTGTTTTTTCTTATCTACATCTTCACATCAACATATCTTCAAATTTTCTTGTTTCTAGAGTCTAGACTTTATATTCTAAATACTCAATTCTCATTACTTAATTCTAATTTCATTTTCCGCTCTGGCTTCGATACCATTGCTCCTACATCGTAATCGTTTTAACGCTTGTCTTGGTTCTTTACTCCTGATTCTTATTCCTCCAGTCTTTTCTAGTTTCTCAATTCTTGTCAGGTCGAGTAAATTTCAATCACTATTGAAATTTGTATCGAGACCTTGTTTCTTATTACTTCTCGATACGATTTTATCTCCGCTAACGCTGCCATAAAATCACTCCTTTAGACTTGTATTGTTATTTTTATAGCAGTATTAACAAAGAAAAGAGAGCTGAACTCGGGTACACTAATATCGCTCAGAACATAAAGTTCATCGTTCGATTCAGACCCAAGTTCAGACTTTCATCAAC
>NZ_JBSXOK010000072.1:0-31597 GCF_056859415.1 Zunongwangia sp. L-65 | reverse complement strand
CTCAAAAACAGACTTCTCGATACATCAAATTTTTCCATTGCTTTCCAAAATTTGATACTCGAAGTGACCGTTATGGAGCTTTTTTGAATTTTAAATTTTAAATGTTGAATTTTGAATTTGGAATGACTTTTAACCGTACAACAACTTTTGAACCTTGAAGTATTTAGCGACGGCTGAGTGATTGCAACGAAGGAGCAATCGTATCGAAGCCATAGTGGTAAACTGGAGAAACCTTTTATTTGATTGAGATTTCTCCATTTCGCTGCGCTCCAGTCGAAATGACAGCGGAGGTATTTGTATTTAGAATATAGAAAAGAGACAATAAACTATTATTTTAAATGTTGAATGATTGTTCATGTACAACAGCTTTTGAACTTTCAAACTTTTTACTCAAAACAGACTTCTCGATACATCAAATTTTTCCATTGCTTTCCAAAATTTGATACTCGAAGTGACCGTTATGGAGCTTTTTTAAATTTTAAATGTTGAATTTTGAATTTGGAATGACTTTTAACCGTACAACAACTTTTGAACCTTGAAGTATTTAGCGACGGCTGAGTGATTGCAACGAAGGAGCAATCGTATCGAAGCCATAGTGGTAAACTGGATGAAACCTTTTATTTGATTGAGATTTCTCCATTTCGCTGCGCTTCAGTCGAAATGACAGCGGAGTTATTTGTATTTAGAATATAGAATCAAGATCCAGGAAGCAGGACTAAATTTTGAACCTTGAACTTTTAAACTTGCTAACTTTCCACTTTGAACCTGTTTACCGCTTCTTTTTCGCGTATTCTTCATCCCATTCTTTAACGTTTGGTGGGCCCATCATACCTACAGATTTTGCAACCATTACAGAAACGGCGGCATCTCCGGTAACATTTACTGTAGTTCTGCACATATCCAGTGGTCGGTCTATGGCAAAGATAAGAGCTAAACCGGCTTCAGGGATTCCGGCTTGCGCTAAAACAATAACAAGCATTACCATTCCTGCTCCCGGTACGGCAGCCGAACCTATAGAAGCAAGCGTTGCTGTGGCTATAATTCCTAATTGCGCACCTATAGTTAAATCGATTCCAAAAGCCTGCGCGATAAAAACTGCCGCTACTGCCTGATATAAACTTGTACCATCCATATTGATGGTGGCGCCAATGGGTAATACAAAACTGGTTACCTCTTTATGAACGCCCATATGTTCTTCAACACGCTCCATCGTTACCGGTAAGGTTGCGGCACTAGAACTTGTTGAAAATGCTAAAAGCTGTGCCGGAGCAATACCATTGATAAAAAAGGATGGTTTGTTTTTGGTAAAAACCCAAACCAGAAGAATATAAACCCCTATCATTAATGCCAAACCAATTAGCACGGTTAAGGCATACATGGCCAGGGCAGCGAAAAGATCTGTACTTGGGGATTCTACAACTAATGCTGCCAACAAAGCAAAAACTCCATATGGCGCAAAAAGCATGATCAAATCAATTAATTTAAGGATGACCTCATTAAAGCCATCAAAGAAATCTTTTACCGGTTTGGCAGTTTTCTCGTCGATAAGGATCAAACCAATCCCAAAGAAAATAGCAAAGGAAATCACCTGCAGCATATTCCCGTTATCACTTGCGGCAGCAAAAATATTACTGGGCACTAAATCTTCTAAAGCCTGTAAGGGTCCCGCTTCTTTTTGTTTGGCGGCATTAGCCTGTACACCTACGGCGTCACCTTCATAACTGCTTATTAGCTCCTGGCGCGTATCTTCCTCAATAGTGCCACCGGGATTAATAAGGTTAACCATCACCAGACCGATACTCACCGCAATAATGGTGGTGGTAATATAAATCCCAATGGTACGAAGACCCATTTTGGACAATTTAGAGATATCTTTTAGATCAGAAATACCTTTAATTAGCGAAGCTAAAATTAGCGGAACTGCAATAAGCTTTAAGGCATTAATAAAAATGTTTCCAAATGGTTTTATCCAATCACTTACAAATTCGGCTCCCCAGCTAAAATTGGTCATGATCAGGGCAAAAACAACTCCGGTAAACATTCCCAGTAAAATCTGCCAATGCAGTGCTAATTTCTTCATAGTGTGGTTTTCTGTATTGTTCTTTTAAAGTTTTGAAGATTTATCCTGAAGGAAAAAATCTGCAATGGTTAGTGCTGCCATAGCTTCTACAATAGGTACCGCTCTTGGTACCACACATGGATCGTGGCGACCTTTTCCCTGCATTTCGATTACATCTCCATCTTTATTAATGGTATCCTGCTTTTGCATGATGGTCGCAACAGGCTTAAAAGCTACATTAAAATAAATATCCATTCCGTTTGAAATGCCGCCCTGTATACCACCACTTAAGTTAGTTTTTGTAGTACCGTCTTCATTAAAAAGGTCGTTGTGTTCACTTCCTTTCATTGCAGTGCCTTCAAAACCGCTGCCATATTCAAAACCTTTTACGGCATTAATAGAAAGCATAGCTTTCCCTAATTCCGCATGCAATTTGTCAAAAACCGGTTCGCCCAATCCTTTAGGAACACCACTAATCACACAACGAACGGTACCTCCAACGGTATCACCTTCAGATCTGATTTGCTTGATATAAGCCTCCATTTCTTCCGCTTTCGCTTTATCCGGACAACGTACCGGATTGGTTTCAATTAACGAAAAATCTACTTCATAATGAGGTTTATTCAGGGAAATCTTGCCTACAGAGTCTACATAGGCTGTAATTTTAACCGATTTAAGCATCTGTTTCGCGATAGCTCCTGCCACTACCCTACTTGCCGTTTCTCGAGCCGAACTACGACCGCCACCGCGATAATCCCTTACGCCATATTTTTCATCATATGTATAATCTGCATGACTGGGGCGATAGGTATCTTTTATATGAGAATAATCTTTAGATTTTTGATTCGCGTTATGAATAACAAAACCAATAGGAGTGCCTGTGGTTTGTCCTTCAAAAATACCCGAGTAGAATTCTACCGTGTCTGGTTCTTTGCGCTGCGTTACAATGGCAGACTGGCCAGGTTTTCTTCGGTTTAACTCATCCTGAATTGCTTCAAAATCTAGTTGTAACCCTGCCGGGCATCCATCGATGATACCACCAATTGCCGGCCCGTGTGATTCACCAAAAGTGGTGAGCTTAAAAATTTTTCCGAAGGAATTTCCTGCCATTTGATTGATTTTGAACAAATGTAATTTTTTAGGCTATAATTTAAAAATTGATTTTAGTAAAACATTCGTATTTCTGGGAGAAAATGCCCAATATCAATCTAAACTTTAATTTTGATTCCAGGATTTCAGTTAAAACGTTCTGTATTTTATAATTTTTAGATAGCCAGGCTGAATAACAATTAATTGAAGATTGCTTAAGATCAGCTTAATATCATTTTCCTAAAAACAACTTTCCTTTGCAAAAAAGAAGACTATATTGGTAAAAAAGCGAAAAATCGATTTGTTGGTAATTTCAGATGTTCATTTAGGAACTTTTGGATGCCACGCGAAAGAATTATTGCTATATCTTGATAGCGTAGCCCCTGAAAAAATAATCCTAAACGGTGATTTTATTGATATCTGGCAATTTAGGAAGCGCTACTTTCCTAAATCACATCTTGAAGTTATCAAGAAAATAATCGACTTAAGCACCAGCGGAACCGAAATAATTTATATTACTGGTAATCACGATGAAATGCTTAGAAAGTTTAGTGAAACTTTTATGGGTTCTTTTTCTATCGTAGATAAACTGGTTTTAGAACTTGATGGAAAGAAAGCCTGGTTTTTTCATGGCGATGTTTTTGATGTCTCTATACAAAATGCCAAATGGATCGCAAAGCTTGGAGGCTGGGGTTATGATTTTTTAATTTTGATTAATCGCTTTTTAAACTGGTGTTTGGTAAGAATAGGTCGAAAAAAATATTCCCTTTCCAAAAAGATTAAAAATAAGGTAAAAGGGGCTATTAAATTTATAGATGATTTTGAGAAGACGGCGACCGATCTTGCTATAGAAAACGGATATAAATATGTAGTATGCGGACATATTCATCAACCCAGAATTGTGAGAAAAACCAATAAAAAAGGAACCTGTTTATATTTAAATTCCGGAGATTGGATTGAAAATCTAACCGCTCTGGAATATAATGATAAACGATGGGAACTTATCAGATTTCCTGAATTAAACATGAAACAAATTAAAGAACCTCAGTTACTCACAGCCATTACCGTCTTAAAACGAAGTAAATCTCGATAAAGAACAGACCAGAGACCGATTTAAATTAATATCGTCTGATCACAGCAAAAATCGGCAATGGGCCATTCAAAAAAATTAAAAACTTTCTTTTTCCTGGCGATCGTGTCTTGTTTCGTGACCTTTTCTGCGCTTACGTTCTTCAAGCAATAAGGAAAGCTCCCTACCGGTTTGCCCTTTTACTGAAGAGTTCTCTTGGGCCCTACGCATTAAATAAGGGACTACATCTCTAACTGGGCCAAAAGGAACCAATTTGGCCGAATTATATCCCTTTTTTGCTAAATTATAACTTAAATGGTCACTCATCCCAAATAACTGACTAAACCAGATATGTGGATGATTTATATCATATCCCTTATCCTCGATGATCTGTAGCGCCAGATAATTGCTTACCTCGTTGTGTGTACCTATATACACTGAAATATCCTCCAGATTAGCTAAACAATAAGACATTACACTATTAAAGTTCACATCTGTAGCTTCTTTGCTTTCACAAATAGGAGAAGGATAACCTAAACGTTTGGCGCGTTCATTTTCTTTTTCCATATAGGCGCCACGAACAATTTTAGCACCGATTTTAAAACCTTCAGCTTTTCCTTTTTCATGCAGATCTTTAAGGTACTCTATTCTATCCCAACGATAACATTGTAACGTATTAAAAATGAGCGCTTCCTCTTTGTTATATTTACGCATCATTTCTTCCATTAGATCATCTGCAGCTGTTTGCATCCAGGTTTCTTCTCCATCGGCATATAACCTTACTTTTAAATCATAAGCCGTCTTACACAGTTTTTCTACCCGTTCTTTGATGTTTTCCCACTCTTTTTTTTCTTCATCAGATAAACTGACTTTAGCGGTCATTTTTTCCCAAATTTCAAATCTACCCACTCCGGTGGGTTTAAAAACAGCAAAAGGGACTTCTTTTTCTTCATTTGCGAACTTGATAAGTTCTATTTTTTTAGCTACTGCGGCATCAAATTCCTCTTCGGTTTCTTTCCCTTCTACCGAATAGTCTAGAATACTGTGCAATTTGGCCTGGTACATGGTTTTAATGGTAGGTTTACAGTCTTCCATGGTCTCCCCTCCAGCAAATTGCTCAAATATGGTTTTTTTAATCAGGCCTTCTACAGGCAATTTCAATTTTAAAGACATTTTGGTAAGCGCAATACCAGATTTAACTAAAGTTGGCCTTCCCATCATACTGAATAAAAAAATCGCTCTATCCAGCTCTGTATCCGATTTTAATTTAAAAGCCGTTTTGGTATCGTTAAATATCTTTTTTCTAATCATGGGATCTCTTTAATTGTCGCAAATATAATTATTGAATATTGATTTTGGTTTAATAATTTCTCCTTATTTTCGAAACCGATTTAAAGATTCAAAATCATGGAAAACACGGCAAAAGGAACCGTTTTTTATAAAGAAGAAGCATATCAAAAAATTAATGACTATCTAGTACAACACACCCCTTCTAAGATATTTATTTTAGTAGATACTAATACACACGAACATTGTTTACCTGGATTTTTACCTAAAATTTCAACAGCAACAACTATAGAAATTATAGAGATTGAAGCAGGCGAGCCTTTTAAAAATCTAGATACCTGTATGGGAGTATGGCAAACCATGTCTGATCTTGAAGGCGATCGTAAAAGTTTAATGATCAATCTTGGTGGTGGTGTGGTAACGGATCTTGGCGGTTTTGTTGCTTCAACTTTTAAACGCGGAATCAATTATATTAATGTTCCCACTACCCTACTTGCTATGGTAGATGCTTCGGTTGGTGGTAAAACCGGGGTGGACCTGGGAAATCTTAAAAATCAAATTGGAGTTATCTCGAATGCTGAAATGGTGATTGTAGATTCAGATTACCTGGCCACACTGCCTTCTGAAGAAATGAGAAGCGGTTTAGCTGAAATCTTAAAACATGGCTTGATAGCAGATGAGGCTTACTGGGAAAAAGTAGGAAATCTTAGTGAACTTACGCTAAATGATCTGGATGATATCATAAGGGTTTCAGTAGGGATTAAAGCAAAAGTGGTTGCTGAAGATCCTTATGAGAACGGCTTGCGAAAAACATTAAATTATGGCCATACGCTAGGACACGCTATAGAATCTTATTGTTTAACCCATACCCAAAAGAAAACATTATTACATGGTGAAGCAGTTGCTTTGGGGATTATTCTCGCAACATATATTTCTAAGGAGTTAAAAGATTTCCCTTCAGAAAAACTTGATAGTATCACCAAACGTATTGTTGAACTTTATGGTAAGGTAGAATTTTCTAAAAATGATATTGATGCTATTATCGATTTAATGAAGTACGACAAGAAAAATGAAGCCGGAAAAATAAATTTTGTGCTCCTTAAAGATATAGGAGAAACCAAGATTGACTGCCAGGTACCAAATAATATAATATTTGATGCCTTTGAATTTTATAAAAACGCCTGATTATTATAAATTTATTATTCTATTAAAAATTTACCCTAAGCCTTTGAGGTTTTATATTTTTATTTATAATTGCAAAAAAATCAACCCTATAAAATGAAAAGAGTAATTGTTGACTTTAAAAAACTAACTCCGGAGATATTAAGCCTTCTTGTAGAGAAGTACCCTGATGGCTATGATGATGATCACATCATTTCCTTTAAAAATGCAAAGGGAGAAACGATTGATGCGGTTGAAGTACGAACTGAAGACGCCATTTACCTGGTGAAGGTAAGTACACGTTTAGAAAACACTATGGCTAATTTTGATGAGGAAGATTATGATGACGACGACTTTAACGAGCCAATCGTAGACATCCCAGAGAAGGATAACGACGAAGAGGAAGATGATTAAGAGACCTTGATAAAGGTTTAAATTCCCCGAGTCTTTCTTTTATATAATACAATTTAGATGCCTGCGGTCTGTACATGTGGATGGCAAGTATATTTGAACATATATAAAAAAGGGAGTTTAAAATCTAAACTCCCTTTTTAATTTGTATTGAATGGTTTAAAGATTAGGCATGCTGATAATCATGCTTTCCTTCTTTAATTTCTTCAATCAATTTATCATTAAATGCTGGTAGATCATCTGGTGTTCTACTAGTCACAAAACCTTCGTCTACTACCACTTCTTTATCTACCCAAAGCGCTCCTGCGTTCTCTAAATCTTTTTTAATAGATGGGTAAGAAGTCATTGTTCTGCCTTCTACAACTTCAGCATTGATCAAGGACTGAGGACCATGACAAATAGCGGCTACGATTTTACTTTGCTTAAAGAAATCTCTAATAAATACCAATGCATCTTCATTGGTACGCAAATTATCTGGGTTTATTACTCCTCCTGGAAGTACTAAAGCGTTATAATCTTTAGCGCTTACTTTACTAACTTCCTTATCTACAGTAAAATCTTTACCCCATTTATCTACATCCCAACTTTTAATAGATCCAGATTTTATACTTACAATTTCTGCTGTAAAACCTGCTTTTTCTATCGCTTCCTTTGGCGATGTTAATTCACTTTCTTCAAATCCGTCTGTTGCTAAAATAGCTACTCTCTTTTCCATAATTTTTGTTTTTTTAAGCATTTATTCAAATGTAAAAACTATAAAAGAGAACCTGTATTAAAGGCATTTTAAATTAAAGTGTTACGAAGTTAATAAGCGTTAAAAGTGAATTATCCTTAGTTACACAGCATTTTTTTATTTGTTAACCGAATTTTAAATCTCCAATAGAATCGAACTTTGATCAGTTCTCATTTTTATTCTTTTTAGAAATTCCCAGGTTCGATTTAAGTTTATCTATAATTCTTTTTTCCTCCTTTATCTGTACTTTTTTCTTCTCCAGCTTTTCCATTTCCTGATAAATTGCAGGTTCCCCATTTTTCCCCATCTCTATTTTTTCATTTTTTACAAGCGCATACTGCACGGTAAACTCGGCTCCGTAAAACATAATCATACAGGCATAATATACCCAAAGTAAAATCAAAACCACGCTGGATGCTCCGCCGTATACAGAAGTTGGATCACTGGTGCCAAAATAAAAGCTGATAAGATAATATCCTATTAAAAACAAAATGGTTGTAAGACTTGCACCCCAAAAAGTAGTTCTCCACTTAATCTTAATATCGGGAAGTATTTTAAAAATTGCCATAAATAAAGAAGTGATGACAAGAAAGGATATGATAAAGTTTGCGATACTCAACACGGCACCGGTAATATGAGGAGCACTTAATTGAATACTATCTTTAATAAGGTTTAATAATGCCGAAATTACCAGAGATACTAATAACAAAAGACCAACAACCAGGATCATCCCAAAAGAAATCGCCCGGTCTAAAAGTAATCCCCAAAAATTGTTACGTTTTTCCGCAACATTCCAAATATTATTCATGGCCAGTTTAAGCTGAACAAAAACTCCGGTAGCACCAAATAACAACATGCCTACGCCAAAAATGATAGCAAAAGTCGAGTCTTCTGAAAGCCATGCACTGGAGATCATCCCCTCTACGGCATTTGCGGTATCCCCACCAATAAACCTACTAATTTCTGAAGTAATTCTATCCTGTACAGTTGTTCTACTACCCAAAAAATATCCTGCTATGGTCACAACTATGATCAATAAAGAGGGTAACGAAAATAGCGCATAATAGGCAATAGTAGCACTACGCGAGTAAGGCTCGTTTTTATTCCAGCTGGTAAAAGCTCTGGCCATAAGCTTAAAGAATGACTTAATGGCTTTTAAGAATTTTGGAGGATTTTTCAAATGCCGTAACGTTCTTGTAAAATTTTTAAATGATGCATGGTATGTCCTACAATGATAAAGCCTATAGCCCTAGGAGTAGCTGAAGAACCATTCATTTGTCCTACTTGTTTTAACATGCCGTTTGTAAAAGAATCAAATAAAATTGAAGTCGATTTTCGTACCATTTCGAATTCCGTTTTAAAACTTTCCAAAGTCCGATTTTCAGCCCCAGAGCAATCTACATAGGCATCATGATCAAAACCAGATAGTGGTTGTGTTTCCCTTCTGGCAAGGCAAAGTGCTCTATACTGAAAAATACGTTCAACATCTATTAAATGTTGAAATACTTCAGCAACGGTCCACTTTCCTTCTTCATATTTAAAAGATAATTGTGCTTCTTCGATTGTCGCTAATCGTTCTGACACCTCTTTTAGGTTCTCTAAAAATAATATCCCCAAAGAAGTTTCTTTGGGGACACTTTTAATATAATTTTCATAGAACGAATTGTATTCCGAAGCATTTAACTGCTCTACTGTCATATATTACTTTGTTAAGCTGAATTTCTACTTGCATTAATATTACCGTATAAGGATCTGGTAACCATTTTTTCGAATTCATCCAATCGTTCAGTATCACCACTGTCCTGTAGCTTTTGTACCATTCTTAATGCATGTTGCTGAATAGTTAGCAATGGAAGAACTATACGCTCCCTGGCCTGAATCGAAGCCCTCATCGCAGGCTCGTTTTCCATAAGCTCTTTGTAACCGGTCACTTTTAATAGCATTTCTTTGGAACGTACATACTCATCGTGAATAATTTGCCAGAATTCACCAAATTCTTCATCTTCCTTCATGTAGGCAGTCAATTCGAAAAAAGATTTGGTTAAACTCATCATACTATTTTCAAGCAAGGTTTTAAAGAAAATCGAATTATTATACAGTTGTTTTACTTTATCAAATTCTCCGTTTTCTTCGTATTTCTTTAATGCTGTACCTACACCAAAGAATCCAGGTACGTTTTGTTTTAACTGGCTCCAGCTACCTACAAAAGGAATTGCACGTAAATTATCAAGATTTAATGCATTATTATTTCTCTTTGATGGTCGGCTACCAATATTTGTTTTGGCATAATATTTAAGCGTACTCATCTTTTCTAAATAAGGAATAAATCTTGGGTGCGCTTTAAAGTCCATATAGGTATTATAGCTAGTCTCGGCCAGATTTACCATTGTTTTACGATCTTCATCAGACAAATTGTTTTTACCATGATTAAAAATCTCGTTAGACACTCCTGCACTTATTAATTGCTCCAGGTTATACTGGCAACTATCTTTAGTTCCAAAATTACTACTAATGGTTTGTCCCTGTACGGTTAACTGGATTTCTTCATTTTCGATAGCAGAACCTAGAGAAGCATAGAATTGGTGTGTTTTACCGCCTCCACGTGCTGGTGGTCCTCCACGCCCATCAAAGAAAGTGACTTTAATGTCATATTCTCTAGATATTTCGGTAAGTTCCTGTTTAGCTTTATAGATACTCCAGTTCGCCATAAGGTATCCCCCATCTTTAGTACCATCACTAAAACCAAGCATTATAGTTTGTTTGTTACCTCTACGCTCTAAATGCTCACGATATACAGGGTTGCTATATAAAGTTTTCATTACCTCTGGTGAAGCTTTTAAATCTGGTACCGTTTCGAATAACGGAATTATATCCACACTTGGTTGATCCCATCCACAAAGTCTTAAAAATGCAAAAGGCTCTAAAACACTCTGCGGCACTTCACTATGACTAATAATATAACGGTTGGCTCCTTTTTCTCCATTAGTTTTCTGGATTTGTTTCATCGCATGGATGGAAGAAATAGTTGCTTTCCCCATTCCATCTTCACTATCAAACTCGTCTGCAGAGAGATTTCCGGTTACATTTGAGAGAATTTCAATTTGTTCTTTATCTGAAAGCTCTTTATAATTTTTAGGGATTAGGTTATCCCCTCTTTTTTCGCAAACGGCAATAATTTCTGAAAGTACCTCCTCATGAACCCCGCTATCCTGACGGATATCTAAGGTAGCCAGATGGTATCCAAATAAATTAACTTTATTTAAAAGATCATCTACTTCATCTAGGAATAACGATTGATGTTTGTTTATCAATACTTCTCTGATAGCATGTAACTTAACCTTTAGTTCTTTAAGTGGTAATTTAATGGTAGCGCTTTCCGAAACGGCACCATCATAAAGTGCTCTTTCAATTTCTTCAATGGTTTCATTTACACCTTCAAAAGTCAATCTCCTTTTAAGTTTTCTGGCGTCACGATAGTAACAAAACAATATCGTACTTTTAAGCCTTTTGGCCACCTGTAAGGTGATATCTGTAGTTACAAAAGGATTTCCATCACGGTCACCACCAGGCCAGAACCCTAATTCTATAATTTCATTGCCAATGCTATCACCATCAAACATATTTTGCTGGATATAGCTATATATTTTACTTACACTTTGATAAAATACATTTTCAAAATACCATATAAGACTTATGGCCTCATCAAGTGGCGTTGGTTTTTCTTTTTTAAAGAACGGTGTTTTACCAAGCTGAGATAAAAGTTGTTTTATTTTTACAAGATCATCGTTTTGAATGGCCTTATCAAGATCGGTAATGATTCCTAATACAGCGCCAGGATAAAATTGTGTTGGGTGAGCCGTTAAAGTTGGTCTAACCTTAAACCGGGTTAAAAACTCCCGTAGTTTTTCATTCTGATTTCGGGATTCAGACTCTTCTTTTATATTTCGAAGTGTCCCAATACCGTCCATATTGTTAACGATAGGAAAAGCGGCATCTTCAATGGCGTCAAATAATACTACCTGTCTTTCGATATATTGTATGAACCTAAACAAAAGATCATTCATATCTTTTTCTGAAGGATCATCCAGATATTTCTTAAAAAATGCCTCTACGATTTCAGAGGGATTTTTATTCTCTTTAAATCCTTTTTCGCAAACTTCCTGAAAAAGTGGTAATAAAGATCCGGTTTTACGAATGTCATTAAATGGCAGGGTTAGAAAAAGACTGTTATAAATTTGATACTTAGAAAGAACATTTTCATTGAAACGTTCTAACTTAGGTTCTCTATGCATAATTTTTGGTATTTAGTTGTCTTAAAATTATAAAAAAACCCTTCAAACAAAAGAGCTTAAAGGGTTTTTAATAAAAGTTTAGTATTCTCTCCTTACAGCTCTTTAAAAATAGAGTGCATTAAACGTTTTTTATCGTTAATGCTTTCTTCTAAAGAGATCATAGTTTCGGTACGATATACTCCTTCAATATCATCTAATTGAAAGATAATTTCTTTAGCATGCTGTGTATTACGGGCTCTAACTTTACAGAAAACATTAAATTTTCCGGTAGTAACGTGAGCAACGGTTACAAAAGGAATTTCATTAATTCTTTCTAAAACAAATTTTGTTTGTGAGGTGTTTTTAAGAAACACACCTACATAAGCGATAAACGCATACCCAAGTTTTTGGTAATCTAGCGTTAACGAAGAACCTATTATGATTCCCGCTTCTTCCATTTTCTTTACACGAACGTGAACCGTACCGGCAGAAATTAAAAGCTTTTTAGCGATATCGGTAAACGGAGTTCTAGTATTCTCGATAAGCATGTCGAGAATCTGATGATCTGTTTCGTCTAATTTAAATTTGGCCATTTTCTTAACTTCTTTTTATTATATGAAGTTCAAAAATAATACAAAAACTTTGAAGTATTTATAATTTTTTGAAGAATTAATCACATTTAACCATTAATATTTCTCTATTTAAGAATATTTTATCAACTATAACGTTTTCGACTGGTGTTTTCCGCCCTTCTAATTCCAGTATTTTGCCATCTCCATCAACCTCTTTATGACCATATTTGTCAATTTTATCCTCGATTTTTTCAATTTTCGGTATAAATTCAATCTTATTGCCGACCAATTTTTCTGAATATTGAATACTTACATCCTTAATACTATCTAATATCCTGACATTTTTAATCAAAATATCATTGAAATTCTTAGCATTTTCAGGAATAGCAAAATAATCTTCTACGCTAAAATCCAAATAAGTACCTATTGCTATACTTCTTAATGAAGAAATTATACTTGCCACTACAAATTCTCTGGTCGCTTCACGCGTATAATCGTTGGGAAAATGACCTTCTTCAAATAAAACAGTAGGCACCCCTTCGCTTTGAAATGTATCTCCCGTACAATTAAGGTTAAATCCATCATCATAGCGCCCAATCTGCCCTGGTAACACCTCCTGCAAATCTGAAGCAATTTGCGCAATTATTTTCATGCTTTCGCTTCGCTTCGCGCTAAGATGACGTTCTTCATCTTCAGCAGGTGTTAAAAAAGACATTACTGCCGACTTATCCGTTAAACCGGCACTAAAGATGGTTCTTTGGCCATGCAGGTTTAAACAAAACTGCGGCTTTACCTCTTCAAAAACTTTTCTAAGTAAACGGCTTTCTGGTTGCGTTAGATTTTGAGCATCCCTGTTAAGATCTACGTTATTGTAATTAAACCGGGTATACTTTCTTGCTCCATCAGGGTTTAACATTGGAATACAATATAAGCTGATATTATTTAAAATATCCCGGGTTTCTACAGTATCTAAATGTATAAGCGCATTAATAACATCTAGAATGGCCCTAGTCGTTGTGGATTCGTTACCGTGCATTTGAGACCAGGCCAGAACTTTTATTTTTCCATTACCAATTCTAATAAGATTAATAGCCTCCTTATTTACAGAATAGCCAATTTTAGATAGATCAACATCTTTTTCAAAATTATTCAGGATCGGTTGAATATGAGACTGATTGATATAACGGTCTTTTATTTGATTCAATTTAAAATCTGGATAACGATCCATGATTTCTTTAATAGGAGCTGCGTATTTCATGTTGACAAAAGTAAAAAACCTTTATTTTACAATTGTAAACAAGGTTATACATCTTAGTTGTTTACAATTGTAATTTAACCCTAGTGTTAAAAAGAAAACAATCTTGGATATACTCCAAGAATACAGTTTAAAACCTTTAATTTATTGTTTTTTAGTAAACTAAATGCCTTTACTTAACCTTTAGATTTATCAATACGAGCCAATTTACATTTGTAATTAGGAATTCATTATTAAATAATTTACATTTGTAAATGCAGGAAAATTAATACTTTTTACAATGGTAAACACTAAAGAGTTTACAAATAGATTACAGGAAATTATCGAATATTATGATTTAACGGCCTCTTCTTTTGCTGATAAAATTGAAGTTGGCAGGTCTTCGATTAGTCATCTATTGTCAGGGCGGAATAAACCCAGCCTGGAATTTGTTATGAAAATTGTGAAGACTTTTCCTGAAGTAGAACTCTACTGGTTACTTAATGGGAAAGGAAGCTTTCCTAAAGTTGAAAATGACACCTCTCCCGAAAAAACTAGTATCGTCTCATCAAAAAAAGAATCGGTTCCTGCACAAAAATTCGAAAATGATTTATTTTCTGAAACTAACCCGGCAGATCCAGTAAACAAGGTTGTATCTTCTTTTCCTTCTAAAACCGATAAAAAAATCTCGAGAGTGATTATATTTTATGAAGATGGTACTTTTGATGCCTTTGAAAATTGAATATTCAGGCCATTTGGATTAATTTTGCAGTATGAAAAAATTAATCTTCTTTATTGCTCCCCTCGCATTTTTAAGTTGTTTTGAACCAGAAAAAAATTGCCAGGATTTTCGTACCGGAACGTTTGAATTTCAATCCTATTTAAACGGGGAAATGGTGACTTCCAGATTTGTACGTACTGATAGTTTAGAGATTGATACCTTTCAGGGGAAAACCGACACTTCTTCTGTTCGCTGGATTAATGACTGTGAATTCGTACTTAAAAATCTTCATCCTAAAAACATGCAGGAACGGCAGGCAATCCATATGCGTATCATTAAAACGGATAAAGATGGCTACACCTTTGAATATGGAAAAGTAGGCGATCCCCGTAAGGAACGAGGATCGGTGTATCGAGTAAAAGAATAATCTACAAAGAGTTTTACTCCATAATCGAGATTAAATACTAAGGCCCTATCAGAATAACTATTAGGATCTGGAGGTCTTCTCGAGAAATAAAATCTAATTTTTTAATTACTATCTAATCACCTTTTTAACTGAGGGTACTTACTTTCTATTGTTTTGTTTTAAAAGTTCATTTTGCTCTTTTATTAGCAAATTCAAGCTGGAAAGTAATTCGATATCTTTTGGCGTATCTACTTCTTTATTATCGGGATCCTGGGCTTTTGCCCTAAACCGGTTCATCAGTTTTACCACTATGAAGATGGTGAAGCCTATAATCAGAAAATCAATTAAGGCTTCTAATAAAGCTCCGTAAGCAATAGCTACTTCTTCAACAGCTTTTCCGGTAGTGCTTGCTGTCGCATCAATGGCCTCTCTTAAAACAATCTTTTTATCTGAAAGTTGAATTCCATCGGTCATTAAACTCAAAGGTGGCGTAATGATCTCTTTTACCAAAACATCGATCACTTTATTAAAGGCCGCACCAATAATTACCCCAATGGCGATGTCGACCATATTACCCTTAATAGCAAACTCTTTAAACTCTTTAAGTATTCCCATTATTCGTCATCAAATAATTTGGTTTGATTCTCCTCTGAAGAGTCCTCTTTAAAACTGGTCCCGGTTTGGTTAAAATCTACCTCTTCTTTTTCTTCATTTTCTTCTTCTGGATCGGGTTCATCGGGAAGTGGATCAAGTAAGTTTATTGTTTTTACCTTATCTGTAGTTAACTGGTTTCCAAGTGCCTTAATCCCTTTTACCGAAATAAACTCTTCAATACTCACTTCTTCGTTTGGTCGGCGATCTTTTCCTTTTAATTTGGTAAATTCAATCTCTATCATTGGAAAGTAATCTGTAGATACTACTTCCAAATAGGCATTGTCGTGATCGCTAATAAACTTCTCTTCTTTATCGGGATGTTCGATTAAGAAACGTTTTACATAATAACGTTCTTTTTCAGGCTCCCAGTAAATCGCTGAAACCGGCTTTTTAGGATTCCATTTTTCCAGTATGACCATTTCCTCATCAAAACGCTTTGTTAGTTCGGGTTTAATGGTTTTTGCTATACCGTCCTGGGTGATAATGAGCAGACGGTCTTCTCCTTTAAATTCCCCTAGTAATTCGCCACGTTCATCTACATTCAGGCGTTTTACCACATCATCAAACCAGATCTTTCTGGGTTTTAAAGTAGAAACACCTTCTTCTTTTAGTTCTATTCGTTTTACAGAGTATTTAGTAACGATATTTCCTTTTACGTTTCTTCCTTTTATTAAGATTTCGCTAAAATCCAATTCAAATTTTAGTTTTTTAATACTCCCTACCTGTCTTAAGAAAACAGTTATCACTTCGGCTTCCCCATTAGGATTAGCTGAGAAATAAAGAACTTTAGAATCTTTTTTGCCCTGAGTAAGATCGTATTCCCGATCTCTGGTTACCGATGTTACCGCGAAACGTTTTACATAAGTAGTGCCACCTTTTCCATCGCGATAAATCATATTATAAATGGTGCGCTTATCTTTTTTCTTAAAAACAGCAACATGAATGATATCTTTACCAATAAAGGTTTTGGTGTCTACTTTGGTGACCATCATTTTACCATCGGCCGTAAAACAAATAATATCGTCGATGTCTGAACAATCAGTTACATACTCATCCCTTTTTAGAGCGGTACCAATAAATCCTTCTTTACGGTTTACATAAAGTTTAGTGTTTCTTATGACTACTTTGGAGGCTTCGATATCTTCAAACAAACGTAGCTCGGTCTTTCGATCTTTATCCTGCCCGTATTTTTCTTTTAGCTTTGTAAAATAATCAATCGCATAATCTATTAGATGATCAAGATGATGCTTGATCCTGGCGATTTCATCTTCTAAAGCATCTATTTTTTGTTGCGCCTTATCAATGTCAAATTTAGAGATCCTTTTAATTCGGATTTCTGTAAGTCGCACGATATCTTCTTCGGTTACCGCTCGTTTTAAATGAGTGATATGTGGTTTTAAACCTTCATCTATAGCACTAATGACTCCTTCCCAGGTCTCTTCTTCTTCAATCTCGCGATAGATCCTGTTTTCAATAAAAATTCTTTCTAAAGATGCAAAATGCCATTGCTCTTCCAGTTCATCCAGTGTGATTTCCAGCTCACGTTTTAAAAGATGAAGCGTATGGTCTGTAGAAGACCTTAAAATATCCGAAACTCCTAAAAATTCAGGTTTATTATCTACAATAACACATCCCAGTGGGGATAATGAGTTTTCACACTGCGTGAATGCATAAAGGGCATCGATAGTACGATCAGGAGATATATTATTGGGGAGATGGATTTGTATTTCCACTTCCGCAGCGGTATTATCTTCGATCTTTTTGATCTTGATTTTTCCTTTCTCGTTAGCTTTTAATACCGAATCGATCAAGCTTGTGGTGGTGGTACCAAAAGGAATTTCGGTAATCACCAGCGTATTTTTATCTAACTGACTAATTTTAGCGCGAACTCTCACACGACCACCGCGTTTACCATCATTATAATGTGAAATATCTGCGATCCCAC
Source organism: Zunongwangia sp. L-65 (assembly GCF_056859415.1). Taxonomy (NCBI): domain Bacteria; kingdom Pseudomonadati; phylum Bacteroidota; class Flavobacteriia; order Flavobacteriales; family Flavobacteriaceae; genus Zunongwangia; species Zunongwangia sp. L-65. Next base: position 13,985 of record NZ_JBSXOK010000072.1, on the reverse strand, counting down.
CGGTAGGAAAATCAGGAAATAATTTAAAACGTTTCCCCTGTAGATGTTTTATAGACGCATCGATAAGTTCATTAAAGTTATGTGGTAATAGACGAGTACTCAAACCTACAGCAATTCCCTCGCCACCTTGCGCCAGTAACATAGGAAATTTTACGGGAAGGTTTACCGGTTCTTTTTTACGGCCATCATAGGATAACTGCCACTCCGTAAGCTTTGGATTATATAATACTTCCAGAGCGAATTTCGATAATCTCGCCTCGATATATCGTGGTGCTGCTGCACGGTCACCGGTTAAAATATTACCCCAGTTTCCCTGTGTATCGATTAAAAGATCTTTCTGGCCAATTTGAACCATGGCATCACCTATACTGGCATCCCCGTGGGGGTGATATTGCATGGTATGCCCAACGATATTCGCTACTTTATTATAACGACCATCATCAAGATCTTTCATAGAATGCATAATTCGGCGTTGTACGGGTTTAAAACCGTCTTCCATAGCCGGTACGGCACGCTCTAAAATCACATAAGAAGCATAATCAAGAAACCAGTCCTTATACATACCGGTTACTCGCATTAATTCTTCCTTAGGCTTATTTAATTGTTCGTCTTTAGATTCTTCGGGATTCTCTTCCATATGTTAAGCCACAGCTTTAGGTTTGTCCAAAACATTTTGCAAAGAAGCGACCAGGCCGCTTTTCTTTTTTCTGCTTAAAAATGTGGTGTTAAATGTATATTTTTTAAAACCTTTTCTTCGTCTGGATTTAATATAAATAGTTATGCTTGAATATATTCCGTAATTGTTAAACTTATATTTTGCTAATTTTCTTTTTGGAAACTCTGCTTTCTTTACCCGGTATTCCATAAATTTTGAAAAGAAAACTCCGTTATTCTTAAAAATAAGAGTTTCACCATCGCTATCAAAATCGAAACTTACTCCTATTTTATGTACAAAAAAGAAGATAAGAAGCGTAATGATATTCGGTAAAAAATGGCTGAATTTTATAGGTTCATCACGGCCTATTAATTCTACATTTACAAAAATGTTGGTTAAAAAAACCGCCACCAATACGATATAAATGGGTGGGATTAATTTTATTTCATTTTTGTTATTTAACCTCATATTCCTAATTCTTCAATAAGATCAAGCTCTACTTTTAAGTTGTCTATGATAAACTCCTGTCGATCTGGTGTGTTTTTACCCATATAGAAACTTAGCATTTCTTCTATAGATTTATCCTTGTCCAACATTACAGGATCCAGCCGGATATCATCACCGATAAAATATTTAAATTCGTCTGGAGAGATCTCTCCTAAACCTTTAAATCGGGTGATTTCAACCTTTCCTTTAAGTTTTTGCACGGCCTGTTTTCTTTCATATTCTGAATAGCAATAGATCGTCTCCTTTTTATTACGTACTCTAAAAAGCGGCGTTTGTAAGATATACAAATGATTCTCTTTAATCAGTTCGGGAAAAAACTGAAGAAAAAAAGTAATTAATAATAATCGAATGTGCATCCCATCAACATCGGCATCTGTGGCAATTACGATATTATTATAACGAAGATCTTCTAAGGACTCTTCAATATTTAATGCAGCCTGTAGCAGGTTAAATTCTTCGTTTTCGTAAACAATTTTTTTGCTTAACCCGTAGCTGTTTAAAGGCTTTCCTTTTAAGCTGAAAACCGCCTGCGTATTTACATCTCTGGATTTAGTGATGGATCCACTTGCAGAATCCCCCTCGGTAATAAATAGTGTGGTTTCTAAATAGCGTTCCTTCTTATTGTCTCCAAGATGAATTCTGCAATCTCTTAGTTTTTTATTGTGTAAGCTGGCTTTTTTAGCACGTTCTTTAGCCAGTTTTCTAATTCCTGAAAGATCTTTTCGCTCGCGCTCAGCCTGAAGAATTTTTCGTTGAAGTTTATCAGCAGTTTCCTGGTTTTTATGCAGGTAATTATCAAAATTACGCTTTACAAAATCATTAATATACGTCCGCACAGTCGGAAAATCTCCGCCCATATCAGTGGATCCAAGTTTTGTTTTGGTCTGACTCTCAAAAACAGGCTCCATCACTTTTATGGAAATAGCCGCTACGATCGATTTTCGGATATCTGAAGCATCGTAGTTTTTCCCGTAGAATTCCCTTACGGTTTTTACGATAGCCTCTCTAAAGGCAGCCAGATGCGTCCCCCCCTGCGAGGTATTTTGACCATTTACAAAAGAATGATATTCTTCACTGTATTGCGCCTTGCTGTGTGTTACGGCGATTTCGATATCATCTCCCCGCAAATGAATGATAGGATATAAACGATCTTCTTTATTTAAGGTATCGTTTAATAGATCTTTTAATCCATTTTCTGAATAAAACTTCTCTCCGTTAAAAATAATGCTTAACCCGGGATTCAGGTATACATAATTTTTAATCATTTTCTCGATGTACTCATTTCTAAATTTAAAATTTTTAAAAATAAGCTCATCAGGAACAAAGGTTACTTTTGTACCACGACGGCGTGAAGTTTCCTCCAAAGATTCTTCATCTTTTAAATTTCCCTGCTCAAATTCAGCCGCATGGGATTTTCCATCCCTATTGGATTCCACTCTAAAATAAGAAGAAAGTGCATTTACGGCTTTTGTACCAACACCGTTTAATCCAACCGATTTTTTAAAAGCCCTGGAGTCGTATTTACCACCGGTATTCATCTTGGAAACTACATCCACTACTTTTCCAAGTGGAATACCACGGCCATAATCACGAACGATAACGCGTTGATTTTGGACAGATACCTCGATAGTCTTACCGGAACCCATCACAAATTCATCGATACAGTTATCTAAAACTTCTTTAAGCAATATATAAATCCCGTCGTCTGCACTAGAACCATCCCCCAATTTCCCGATATACATTCCCGGGCGCATTCGAATATGTTCTTTCCAGTCCAGCGACCGAATATTATCTTCGGTGTACTTTGTTTCCTGACTCATGTTTGTAAATAGTGGAGTTTCCCGGCTAATATAAGATATACCGGCAAAAGTTAAAACCCTGCAGCTACAAAGTAATTAACAAAGGCTTTAGAAAAATTGTTAATTGCTAAATTTAAGGTATTCCCTTAAAAAGAAATACCTGTTCGCATATTTTGAATACAATAATCGACATTGCAATTTAACTACCGATTATTGCCAAAGGAATGATCCTGAATCGTATTGAATAATGAAAGTTACAGACAGAAGAGGAGCACCAAGTTAGTTCTAAAACTACAACTTTTAAAACATGAAATAAAAAACACGTTTGCCCCGATCATTGTATGAGATAAAGCTATTATTTTCTGGTTGAAAAATGTTAACATTACAGTTTCCAACTTTCCAACTTTCCAACTTTAAAACTTTGTAAACTTTCAGACTTTACAAACTTTCAACCCAAATCTTATACGTTGAATCTAAAATGCATAACATCGCCATCCTGAACCACATACTCCTTCCCTTCTACCCGCATTTTTCCGGCTTCTTTAACTTTGGCTTCAGAGCCTAATTCAGAAAAATCGTTATAAGAAATCACTTCCGCACGAATAAATCCTTTTTCAAAATCGGTATGAATTACCCCTGCTGCCTGCGGAGCTGTAGCTCCAATAGGAATCGTCCAGGCTCTTACTTCCTTCACCCCGGCAGTGAAATACGTTTGTAGGTTTAACAGATTATAAGCACCACGAATTAATTTGGCAGATCCCGGCTCTTCCAGCCCAATATCCTGAAGAAACATTTGGCGTTCTTCATAATCATCTAATTCGGTTATATCTGCTTCTGTACCTACAGCAAGTACCAGAACTTCCGCATTTTCATCTTTTACAGCTTCACGAACGCGATCTACATGCGCATTACCACTTACCGCTGCTTCTTCATTTACATTACAAACATACATTACCGGTTTATCGGTAATAAACTGTAATGGTTTAATGAATTCTTTATGTTCATCTTCAGTGAATTCTACCGCTCTTATCGATTTTCCGGCTTCTAATCCTACTTTTGCTTTTAATAGTGCAGCTTCTTCTTTTTGAGCTTCTTTATTGCCCGTTTTTGCTGCGCGCTTTACTTTTTCCAGTTTTTTCTCTACCGTTTCCAGGTCTTTAAGCTGGAGTTCCATATCAATGGTTTCTTTATCACGAATAGGATCAATAGATCCGTCTACATGTACGATATTATCGTTATCAAAACATCTTAGTACATGAAGAATCGCATCGGTCTCTCTAATATTGGCCAGAAACTGGTTCCCTAAACCTTCTCCTTTACTTGCACCTTTTACCAGTCCTGCAATGTCCACAATCTCTACGGTTGCCGGTTGTACTCTCTCTGGATTCACCAATTCCTCTAATTTTTTGATACGAGGATCTGGTACGTTTACCACTCCTATATTAGGCTCTATCGTACAAAAAGGGAAATTCGCGCTTTGTGCTTTTGCATTAGATAAGCAATTAAACAAAGTTGATTTTCCTACGTTTGGTAATCCAACAATTCCGGCTTTCATATATTAATTTTTGATGCTGTTTATTTTGCGGCTGCAAAGATAGGAATTAGATACGAATTTCTCCTACCCCTAATTCTTTATAATTTATTTTAAAATCATGCTTAAAACCCATAATCCTAAAACAAAAAAGGAGAGCAACTGCCCTCCTCTCTATTATTTATTCTCTTTTTAATCGATAATCAAGATTAAAATCCTCCGATACTTGTCTCGTTTTAAAAATTTCTTGTTCAATTTAAATGCTTCTTGGGCTTGCCCCGAAAATAGTTACTTTAAAAACTTTCAACTTTTCAACTTTTGAATTTTTCAACTTTTGAACTTTCAACTTTTGAACCTGTAAACTCACTCCACAATATACATTTCGTTAGATGCTTTAATATATTCCTGTGGGTTAAACGTACTCTCGAAACTGTTTTTAACGATATCCAATTTTAATTCCAAATCGCTCATCTTGTCTTTTAAGTATGGATCTTTCTTATACTTTTCGATTAATCCTTCATATTTGTTCAGGTTTTCTAAAATTCTAAAGGTGATATCACCAAAGCGGATTTTTAGATTTTGAACGGCCAGCATTTGGTCATGATAATTTTGTTTCCAGTTTTCCGGATTGCTTTCGCGCTCTTCAACAATTTTGTTTTCAGCAATTTTTGAAATATCCAGGATATACTGTGTTCTTTTTTTCGCGTCGGTTTCATTAGTGAACTTACGTCCAAACGTCTTAAGGTCGATTCCCAGCATTTGCTCAAAATTTTCAACCATGGCCTTATCCTGGATGTTTTTTAGCTCATCTAGACTTTTATTGATCGCATCCCATTCGGTTTCAATTAAATCTTTATCGTGGGTAAATTGTGATACCGAGGTGGTTAACTTTAGCATTTGTACACTTTGTTCACGTAATTCTTTTTCCCTTCTATTTAACGAATTAATAAAAGTTCCTATACCGTCAAAAAGACTACCGGCAAACATCCCTACAAACGGAGTGCCCTGGCTTAAATCTCCAGTTACTTGAATAATATGATTTAAGGCTGCCAATCTCGCATTATCTTCCTGGTTTTCTTTCACAAAGCCCTGGAATTTACCAAACCATTCCTGATAACCTTCATAGTGCATGGGATTACTTACTTTATCTAAAGTAGAATAGAATTCTCGAGAGCTGTTAAACAAATTAAGCGGTTTTATTTCACGCTCCATACTGGCAAGATTGAGAACAGCTGAACTATAGTTGTATTTGTATACACTAATGGTATTTTTATCGATTTCAGACTGGCGTTCTTCTAAAAATTTTACCCGCTCCAGAAGCTTTTCTACTTTATCTGAAGCATTTCTGGAATTTTTAATGCTTTCATCAAGATTGTTGATTTTTGAATCAATTTCCTTAATTCTAAAGTCAAGATTCTGACTCAAAAGGGCTCTTTCGCGACTTAATTCTTTTAAAACCTGATCGGTTACCCGTTCGTTTGAAGCGGTGGATGAAAGGCTCTGCGCTACTGCGCTGCCGCTTAGCGCTACAAAAAGGCTTAAGCTTAAGGTTAAATTTTTCATCATTTGGTTTACTTAATTGGTATTTAGATTTTCAGCATTTTTTATGCCAGGCTAAAATATTAAAATTTCATCGATCATTGAACACAGCTTTAATATCCCTGCCAAATCTCTAAATTATTCAAGAAAGTTTTCCTATTTTAAATATTATTGGGAATTCAATAATATTCTTATCTCCGAAGCTCTCTTTAAGCTGTCGATATATATCATCTACCGGATTAAACCCATTTTTATCTGAGAAATGTTTAACCGCAGACCAGGTTTTTAAATACCCTATTAACCTTTCGAATTCCCATTCTTCTTTAAAATTCACTTTTGGCGTCTTTATTTCCTGAAACGGATAAGGAATATTGCTATACTCCTTATCCAGATACTTACGCTCTTCATCCCAGTATGAGCCTATAATATCGTTATAAAAATGATCAATAACCTTATTCGTTTCGGCATTACTACGGAAAAGTCCATAGCCTAAGACCACGAAAATCCCGTCATCTTTTAAAGTACGCTTTACTTCCGCATAAAATTGATCAAAATTAAACCAGTGAATGGCTTGCGCCACCGTAATTAAATCAAAAGAATTATCAGGGAAACTCACCTTTTCAGCTTGCTGAATACTATAACTAATATTACTTAATTTAGGAGCTTCTTTTAATTGATTTTCACTTATATCAGTCGCTTCTACCCTATCAAAGAATGTGGAAAGCTCCCTGGCTACCTGGCCATTACCTGTGGCACAATCCCAGGCATTGCGATGATATTTTAAATGACTTTTTATTTCATCAAATATTACTTTCGGATACTGCGGCCTGTAATTAGCGTAGTTAGCGGACTGGTGGGAAAAATTGTCTTTCATAATAACGAATATCTGGTGAAAGATATAAAATGAATGTTTAAGATGGAATTCTAAATAAGAAAATGAATATTTTTTTAATTTCAAGAGATCAATAAACATTTTAAGATGGTAAATTTATGGGTATCGAATCGGAGTTATTTTTTAGTAATGCAATCCCTCTTCATCACCATTTTATTCGTATCGAAGGAAAATTTCACCTTAAATAAGTGTAAAAAAATCATAGAATCGTTAAAATTTTAGCTAAATCGATTTACTTATTAACTTTTATTTTCGTATCATAGCAAACTGAAATACACCTGAAATCTTTTATAATGAAAAATTTAACCATAATTCTAGGAATGTTATGCTTTTCGGGGATCTTTGCCCAGAATAACAACCCTGTATTCCCGGGTTGGTACGCAGATCCTGAAGGAATTGTTTTCGATGATCAGTATTGGATCTATCCCACGTATTCCGCTCCATATGATAAACAAGTCTTTTTCGACGCTTTTTCTTCTCCAGATCTTGTAAACTGGACAAAACACGAAAAAGTAATCGATACGGCGGCTATAAAATGGGCCAAACGTGCTGTTTGGGCGCCTTCAATTATTAAAAAAGAGAATAAATATTATTTGTTTTTTGGCGCCAATGATATTCAAAGTGACGATGAGTTAGGAGGAATTGGAGTTGCCGTAGCAGACGATCCAGAAGGACCCTATAAAGATCACCTGGGGAAACCGCTTATTGGTAAATTTCATAATGGAGCCCAACCTATAGACCAGTTTTGCTTTAGAGATAAGGATGGGCAGTATTATCTTTATTACGGCGGTTGGGGACATTGTAATGTCGCTAAATTGAACGAGGATTTTACTGGTTTTATCCCCTTTGAAGATGGAACTATTTTTAAAGAAGTAACCCCTGAAGGTTACGTAGAAGGACCTTTTATGTTTATTAAAGATGGTAAATATTATTTTATGTGGTCTGAAGGTGGCTGGACGGGACCTGATTATTCGGTGGCCTATGCTATAGCCGATTCTCCACTGGGACCTTTTAAAAGAATAGACAAAATTCTTCAACAGGATAAAGACATCGCCACCGGTGCCGGTCACCACTCGATAATAAAGCATCCTAAAGACAATGATTATTATATTGTTTACCATCGCAGACCACTTACGGAAACTGACGGAAATTCCAGAGAAACCTGTATCGATGTGATGGAGTTTGATAGCAACGGACATATAAAGCCGGTTAAAATTACTAAGGAAGGTGTGGCGGCACATCCTTTAAAATAAATTATGAACAATCTAAATTATTCAACATACACTATGAAAAAAAAGTTCTTAACGGTACTGGCTTTCCTTGCCGTATTTAATTATGCGGAAGCCCAGAACCATCTTATAGAATCTGTTGAAAATCCTGTAGATTTTGTAAACCCTTTAATGGGAACAGATTCTAGTCCCGGATTATCCAACGGAAATACCTACCCTGCCGTTGCGGTGCCGTGGGGAATGAATTTATGGACGCCACAAACAGGACCAATGGGTCATGGATGGGCATATACCTATGATGCCGATAAAATACGTGGATTTAAACAAACGCATCAACCTTCTCCATGGATGAACGATTACGGCCAGTTTTCGTTAATGCCGGTTACCGGAGGAATGAAATTTAATCAGGATGATCGCGCAAGCTGGTTCTCTCATAAAGCTGAAGTTTCTACTCCTTATTATTATAAGGTATATCTGGCAGATCACGATGTGACAGTAGAACTTACACCAACCGAGCGTGCCGCGCAGTTTAAAATAAGCTTTCCAAAATCTGATAGCTCATACGTAGTTATCGATCCTTTTGATAAAGGTTCTTATGTAAAGGTTATTCCTGAAGAAAATAAAATTATTGGGTACACCACAAAATATGCCCGTGGAAAATTAACCAATTTTAAAAACTATTTTGTTATTCAGTTTGATAAACCATTTAGCGATGTAAACACCTGGGAAGGTGATCAATTAGCGAAAGGACAAGCTGAAATGAAAGCCGATCATGCCGGTGCTATCGTTGGTTTTGACACTAAAGATGGTGCTGTAGTTCATGCAAAGGTAGCCTCTTCTTTTATTAGTTTCGATCAGGCTCAATTAAATCTGGATCGCGAAATTGCGAAGGATGATTTTGAAACTACAAAGCAAAATGCACGTGATCTTTGGAATGAAAAATTAGGCAGATTAGAAGTTTCCGGCGGAACTATCGATCAGGTTAGAACTTTCTATTCTTGTCTTTACAGGACTTTATTTTTCCCTAATAAATTATACGAGATCAATGAAAATGATGAGATCGTACACTGGAGTCCTTACAACGGTGAAATTCTTCCTGGCTATATGTTTGCAGGTACAGGGTTTTGGGATACGTTTAGAGCCCTTTATCCTTTCTTGAATTTAGCTTACCCTTCTATTAACGAAGAGATGCAGGCCGGTCTTGCTAACGATTATAAAGAAGGTGGATGGTTACCAGAATGGTCAAGCCCGGGTTACGCCAATATTATGGTAGGGAACAACTCCGCTTCTGTAGTGGCCGATGCTTATATTAAAGGATTAAGAGGATACGATACTGAAACTTTATGGAAAGCTTTAGTAAATGGTGCTAACAACGAAGGGCCAATGACGGCAGTAGGACGTGCCGGTGCACCTTATTACAACAAACTTGGTTATGTTCCTTATGACGTTGGAGTAAACGAAAGTGCAGCAAGAACTTTGGAGTATGCCTATGACGATTTTGCCATTTACCAGTTTGGTAAAGCCATAGGAAAGCCTAAGAAAGAGATTGAAATTTATGCTGAGAGAAGTATGAATTACAAAAACCTTTTTGATCCTAGTTACGGGTTAATGAGAGGAAAAAATGAAGACGGCAGCTGGCAGAAGGATTTTAATCCTTTTAAATGGGGTAACCCTTTTACTGAAGGAAACAGCTGGCACTACAGCTGGTCTGTATTCCATGATGTGGAAGGTCTAATCGGACTTATGGGTGGTAAAGAAGACTTTGTTAAGAAATTAGATTCAGTTTTCTCTATGCCTCCTATTTTCGACGAAAGTGTATATGGTGGTGTGATCCACGAAATTCGTGAGATGCAAATTGCAGATATGGGCCAATACGCACACGGTAACCAGCCTATACAGCATATGATCTATTTATACAATTATGCAGGAGAACCCTGGAAAACCCAAAAATGGGCAAGGGAAACTATGGATAGAATGTATAAAGCTACTCCAGATGGCTATTGCGGTGATGAAGATAATGGGCAAACCTCTGCATGGTATGTATTTTCGGCCTTAGGTTTTTATCCTGTAACCCCTGCTGTAGACCAATATGTTATGGGAGCTCCGTTATTCAAAAAAGTAACGGTAAACCTTGAAAATGGAAATAAAATTGTAATTAACGCCCCTAAAAACAGCGATGATAATAAATACATCGAAAGCATGAAGGTGAATGGAAAATCGTATGATAAAAACTATTTGAAACATTCAGAATTAATTAAAGGAGCGAAGATTAATATGGAAATGAGCGATTCCCCAAACAAAAATCGCGGTACCAAAAAAGATGCTTTCCCTTATTCATTTTCTAACGAATAGCATTCATTTATGACAATACATTCACTAAAGAAGAAATCTTCAATTCAAAAAGGAGTACGATTACTGGGAGCTGGTATTTTACTGGGATCTTTGGGAATCTACACCTCTTGTGATAAAGCAGAAGCCGATACTTCATCGGCTTCTGCTTCTAAAATTGAAAATGCAAAAGACTTTGCCCAGTATGTAGACCCCATGATTGGGACGGCTAAGATGGGACACACCTATCCTGGGGCTACCGTACCATTTGGTAGTGTACAATTAAGCCCTGATACCGATACGATTCCTTATGCCGTAGATGGTCACTATAATCCCGATGTGTATAAGTATTGTGCAGGCTATCAATACGACGACAATACCATTGTTGGTTTTAGTCATACCCATTTTAGCGGAACAGGACATTCGGATCTGGGTGATTTTTTAATTATGCCAACTACGGGTGATCTCAAGTTAAATCCGGGAACTGCTTCTAATCCGGAAAGTGGTTACCGCTCCAGGTTCTCTCATGATAAGGAAACTGCAGAAGCTGGTTATTACAGTGTAATGCTGGATGATTATGATATCAAAGCTGAAATAACCGCTACCACTCGTGTAGGAATGCATCAATATTCCTTTCCAAAAGATAAAGAGGCACATATTGTTTTTGATTTAATGCACGGTATATATAACTATGACGATAAAAATGTCTGGACATTTGTTCGCGTAGAGAATGATACCCTGGTTACCGGATATCGTCAAACCAATGGTTGGGCCAGAACACGCCGTGTGTATTTCGCAATGTCTTTTAGTAAGCCTATTAAAGACTACGGAAGAGCAAGATATGATCGCCAGCCCTATGGTGGTTTTTGGGGGAAATTCGATCAGGCTAAAAACTTTCCTGAAATCGCCGGAGAAAAAATTAGAATGTATTTTAACTTCGACTTAGAGCCTCAGGAAAAACTGAAGGTAAAAATGGCGATCTCTCCGGTAAGTTCTGAAGGAGCTTTAAATAACATGAAAAAAGAAGTACCCAACTGGGATTTCGAGCAGGTTAAGGAAGAAGCAAGAGCAAATTGGAACCGAGAATTAAATAAGGTACAACTATCTTCTGAAGATGAAGACGAGTTAACCAATTTCTATACTGCCATGTACCATGCTTTTTTAGGACCAACAGTATATATGGACACCGACGGAAAATATATGGGCTTAGACATGAATGTACACCAGGCTGAAGGTTTTACCAATTACACAAGTTTTTCTCTTTGGGATACTTATAGAGCTTTGCACCCATTGTTTAATATTTTACAGCCAAAGCGAAATGCGGATATGGCCGAATCGATGATGGCACATTACGACCAGAGTGTTCATACCATGCTACCTGTTTGGTCTCATTATGCCAATGAAAACTGGTGTATGATTGGTTATCACAGCGCCTCGGTTTTAGCGGATGCGATTGTAAAGGGCAATGCAGATTTCGATCAGGATCATGCCCTTGAAGCCATGGTAAATACAGCGCGAACCAGATATTACGATGGTCTAGGTTATTATATGGATATGGGCTATGTACCGGAAGACAAGAATGGTTCTTCTGTTTCTAAGACCTTAGAATATGCTTATGATGACTGGGCTATTGCTCAGGCAGCGAAGAAACTGGGTAAAGACGAGATCTACGAAGAATTCATTAAAAGAGCAGAAAACTATAAAAATGTTTATGACGCAAAAACGGGCTTTATGCGTCCTAAATTAAGCGATGGAACTTTTAAAAAGGATTTTGATGAACTCAACACGCACGGTCAGGGCTTTATTGAAGGTAATAGCTGGAACTACAGTTTATACGTTCCTCATGAGCCTGCTAAAATGATTGAGATGATGGGTGGTAAAGAGCAGTTTTCACGACATTTGGACTCCCTGTTTACTATGGAACTTCCTGATAAATATTTTGAAAATACTGAAGATATTTCTCGTGAAGGCATTATTGGTAACTACGTTCATGGTAATGAGCCATCACATCACGTAGCTTATCTTTATAACTGGACAAATACACCCTGGAAGTCTCAGGATAAAATTAGAATGATCCTGGATATGAAGTATCAAACAGGAGCCGACGGACTTAGTGGTAACGATGATTTTGGACAAATGAGTGCCTGGTATATTTTTAGCAGCCTTGGCTTCTACCCTGTTGCCCCGGGATCTGTAGATTACGCGTTAGGAAGTCCTGCGGTAAAGGATGCCAGTTTACATCTTGAAAATGGTAATACCTTTAGAGTTATTGCCGAAAACCAAAGTAAGAAAAATGTATACGTGGATAAAGTGGAATTGAATGGAGAGGAATTAACCGAACCCTTTATTTCTCACGAAGCCATAATGAGCGGTGGCGAACTTAAATTCTACATGACCGCCAAACCGAACAAAACCTTGTTTATTAATTAGTTTAGTTTGTATAGTTTATTGTTTTGAGTGTAAAAGCGGGCTACAAAGCCCGCTTTTTTCTTTAACAGTGTACTAATTTTTAAAAACTAAAAGGATTTTAATAATAAAAACTTCCAGATAAAAAAAGAATGCTTTGTTGCTAATCTCCTGCCTAGTCGAGCACAAGTATATTCTTTAGTTTAATCCTTAAAAAAAACTCAAATCTTGAAGAAATGAGCTTTTTTTTGTTCCAATTTTAATCAATCCTGAACTATAAAATGTTCAACGTAATAATTAAGACATTTAATCAATTTCGTCTATTTTCTCTAAATTGAATGAACAGGCTCCGTTAACTAAAGAAATATTTTCTTCATCCTTATGACCATGTTTCGCATCTTCAACTTTTCTTACGTAAACAGCTACTTGCTCCCATTGTTTCAATTGAACTAATTTACTTAAGCTAACAGTATATTTTTCATTTTCGTCTACAGCACTATCAATAGTTATATAAACTGAAGAACCTGCAATTTTTGATCCCCATTTTGCTAAATAAAATTCGTAAACTTCATCTTCAGCATCATCATCTTCGATATTGATAGAAATTGTAGCATTTACTTTAAAAATACCACCTTCTTTTACTTGTATTCCATCATCTTTCAATTGAATATTCTTAGACAGTGCAGTTTGACCAAATTTTATGGTAAATGCCTGTCCGTTATTAAGTATTCTGGCTGAACTCGTATTGTATAAATCGGCATATACTTTCTCAGAATTTCCGCTTCCTGCATTTAAATCTTTCCAACTAGCGTTACCCTGAGCATCCGAAGTTAAGACCTTATTGTCACCCTGGGTGCCATCAACAATTCGTAAAGAACCATTAACATGAAGTTTTGCAGTTGGGTTACTGGTACCGATACCTATTTTTGAACCATTCCAGCTTGATGCTGCTGTATTATTTCCTAAAACTATAGCATAGGCTGTACTGGCAGTTGATTCATAACCAATGGCCGTAGCATTTTGAGCATTTGCTTTGGCATTTGAACCTAAGGCTGTAGCATTTTGTTGGGTAGCCTCACTATTGTAACCAATCGCTGCC